>WHTY01000152.1 GCA_009377475.1 Actinophytocola sp. | reverse complement strand
TATGCAACAATCGCATCTACGAGGTGCCCTTTCGAGCGTAGGGATGAGAGCGTCAGCAACTCTCATTTTCCCAGCTCAAAGGGCACTTCTGCTGTCACGACACGCTCCCGATCGCAACCCGGGCGGTGGATCGAGGCTCAGCATGTCCGACCAGGTCGTGTTCTGGGCTGACGTTTTGAAGGCGAACCGCATGGGCTCATCGTAATCCGTCGGCGTTGGCGTGCTGGCGGGTTTTGGCGAACGCTCGTTTCGTATGACGCGCGATGAATCCGGCTGCGGTGATCGCGAGGCGTTCTATGCGATCGACAGCGATCCCGAGCACCTGCTGGTAGTCGCGGTCGCTGATGACGAGTCGGTGGTCGGCAGGATGCTGGCTCACACCTCGATGGTGAAGTCCCGATTCGCGTCCGTGGCGGGAACGCCGTCGAGGCTCCAGTTTTCCACGGGTAGTTCGTGGATCACGATCTGCACGTCGGAAGCTGGAATGTCGAACGCGCCGAGTTCCGCGACGAGATATTTGTACAGGCGACGTTTGGTTCGTGCCGTGCGGCCTTGGAACATCGTGACTTCGACGATCGTGTACTGCTCGGAATGTCGCGGTGGAATAATCACGTGCTCTGGAGAATGTTCGACAAGCCTTACCGTCGGATCGTCCTCGGGAACCTGGAGTGCACCGACGAGTGCGCGGCGCACGCCTTCGAGAATGCCACGCTTGTCGTAACTGCTGCGTCCAGCAAGTAGTTCGATCGTCGCGAGCGCCACGGTTGCAGATTAGCACCGGCTCACGTCTGGCGATCGCGGTTCGGAATGCCGAACGCGGCGTCGGGAATGCCGGACACGGCGGCGTGGGTGCGGGACACGGCGTTCCGCACTCACGCGGATGGGATCACTTGCAGGCGGAGAAGCCCTGGTGACTACCGGGCTTGTGGCCGCCTTCGCCGAGCGCGCCGTCCTGCGCGGCAGGCTTGATGTGGTGCTGTGCGTAGTCGGAGTTGCCTGGTTCACCGGAGTCGTTGCACGGCCCGGCGGTGTGCGCCAACGCGGGCGCCGCCCCGCCGCCGATCGCCAATGCCAAGCCAAGTGCTGCGGCCACCATCATTCTGCGCATCGCGTCCTCCGTTCTGCCGGCCCGGGTGGGCAGTGGGACATTGGCCGACGTGTCGTACAGCGAGCGAGTGTCGACCGATCGGGTGGGGACGGATTATACGCCGAGTGGTCTAGTCGAGACGTCGACAATTTCCCCGGCGCGCGGTGAGCCGCGACGTCTGATGCCTGCCTGACGTCGTCTCCTCGCTGAGCACCTGGAAGCCCGCCGGGAGTCGCGCGCTCAGCTCGCCGGGCCGGACGCGGAACCGCCCGCCGTCCGGCGATGCGAGCGCTTCCCACTGCACCAACCCACCGGGTGCGACGGCCTCACACGCCCGCGTGAAGACGTCCGGGTCCCAGAACCGGATCGCCACCACCAAGGCGAAGTCATCCTGCGGTGTGTACGTCGTCGCGTCCGCGTGCACACACTCCACTCGCACGCCCCTGCGGCGTGCCTCCGCCGCGAGCTGTTCCAACGCCAGGTCCGAGACGTCGACCGCGACGACGTCGCGCCCCGACGCTGCCAGCGCCAACGCCGTCCCCGACCGTCCACACGCGACTTCCAGCACCCGGCCGTCCGGGATGCCCGCGCGCAACGCCTCTGCCGCGAACGGGTGCGGCGCGAAGTCCGGCGACGTCGTCTCGTAGCGGGCATTCCACCGCACCCGATCGGGGTGTTCCGGGGCAAGGCGCATGCGTTCACGGTAGCCCGCCCGCGAGCTATCGCCGTCCGACCTGGGTACTGCTACCGTGCGGCGAACGTTCTGCGGAGGTGACCCTAATGGCGGATGTTCTGGTGCTCGGTGGTGGTTTCGGGGGGCTCGCCGCGGCCCACGAACTGCGGCGACGGTTGCCCGCCGACGACACCGTGATCGTGATCGCCGCGCGCGACACGTTCTTCGTCGGCTTCGCGAAGCTGTGGGAGCTTGCGGGGATGCGGCCGCTGGCGGATGGCACGCGGTCGCTCTCGGCGCTCGACCAGCACGGCATCCGGTTCGTGCACGCGGACATCACCGCGATCGACGCGGGCGCGCGCAGCGTTGGCACTTCGGAGGGGGCGTTCACGGCCGACGCCATGGTCATCGCGCTCGGCGCCGGTTACCAGCCGAAACACACCGCGCTGCTCGGCGACCACGTCCACAACCTCTACGACGCGACGGCGCTGCCCGCCATCCGCGCCGACCTTGATTCGCTCACCAGCGGAACGTTGCTCGTCAGCATCCTCGGCGCGCCGTATTTGTGCCCGCCCGCGCCGTTCGAGGCCGCCCTGCTGTTGGACGAGTGGCTGCGCGCCAAGGGACGTCGCGTCGACGTCGACGTCGTGGTGTCCACCCCGCAGCCGCTCACGCTGCCGGTCGCGGGCCCTGACGCCAGCCACTTCCTCGCCGAGCGCCTGACCGAGCGCGGCGTGACGGTGTTGACCGACCATCCGGTCGAGGGAGTCGACGGCGGTGTCGCTCGGTTCAGCGACGACCGCAGCCAGCCGTTCGACGTAATGCTCGGCGTGCCCGCTGCCGCGCCGCACCCGGTGGTGGCCGCGAGCGACGTCGCGTCGGAGTCCGGCTGGATCAAGCCGGACCGGTCGACGTTCGCCACGAGCGCGGAGCGCGTCTACGCCGTCGGCGACTGCACGATGGTGCCGACCGCGACCGCGCAACTGCCGAAGGCTGGCGTCTTCGCCGAGGCAGAGGGGCTGATCGCGGCCGCCAATGTGGCCGCCGACCTGCACGGCGGCGACCGGACGTCGTTCGATGGCCACGGCTACTGCTTCCTTGAGCTGCCAGGGCATCGGGTCGCCAAGGTGGAGGGCAACTTCTACGCTGAGCCGAAGCCGGACGTGGCGCTCACCCCGCCCGACGAGGCGGGGTTCGCGGCGAAACAGCGGTGGGAGCAGGAGCGGCTGGCCGCCTGGCTGGGGTGAGCGTCAGAGCTTCTGCGCGAACTCCACGATGTTGCCGTCCGGGTCGGCGATGTGCACGGTGCGCTCGCGCCACGGCCGGTCGACCGGCCCGGTCAGGATCTCGACGCCCGCCTGCCGCAGCCGCTCCGCCTCGGCATCGACGTCGGCGACGATGAAGCCGATCTCGCCGCACGGCGGCGTGCCGCCCGACTGTCCAATGAGGTCAGACAGCTTGCCGCGCTCGAACAGCGCGAACTTGGTGTTGTCCATGGCGAACTCGACGTAGCCGTCGCCCTCGATCCGGACGTCGAGGCCCAGCACGTCGCGGTAGAACGCGACCGACCGTTCGAGTGATTCGACGTACCAGATGACGTAGTCAATTCGGCGCATGTCCTTCACGGTAGGCGCGACTCGCGCTTGGCGCGCGGCTATGGCTCTCGCGCTTGGCGTGCGGCTATGGCTGGCGTGGCCTCACGCGGCGTGCCGTGGCGCGGGCCGGGTGGATCTTGATGCCGTGTGGCGATCTATGTCGCCACAACGCCTCATGATCCACGCCGCGCGGCCGGTGCAACTCACGCCGAATAAGGTGAGACTCGCGGCGAACAAGGTGAGACACGCGTGGCTACGCGCGGCGCCAGACGTACGCCGCCGAGATCGGGTGGTTGCGATACCGCTCCAACTTCGGCTTCAGCGCGATCCAGTCGTCGTCGATCACCGCCTCGCGCATCTCCGCGAGCTGCCACCCGGCGTCGATGCCCGCGGTGATGTGATCGCTGACCAGGTGCACCGTCGTCGTGATGGCGATGTCCTCGCCGCTCACGGACGTGAAGTGGGTCGGCATGCCCGAGGTCATGATGAAGTGCGGGTGGAACGTCACCAGCGCGAACGTCGCGTCCGCCGTCGCAACGCGCGCCGCCTCCCGGTACAGCGGCCCGAGGTCGCTCAGGTGCTCGTCGATGAGCGACGCCGTGAGCAGGTCGTACGTGTCGTCGGGCAGCCCGGTCGCGGTTACGTCGCCCTCGACGAGCCGCTCGTGCGTGCCGCGTTGCTCGGCGAGGGTCAACATCTGCGGCGTGACGTCGATGCCGTCGATCGCGGTGACGCCGTTGTCGCGCAGCCACGCGCCGGTCCGGCCGGTGCCGCAGCCGAGGTCGAGGACGCGCGTGGCGGCCTTCCACCTCGGCGTGGTCAGCCGATCGAACAACGCGATGTCCATCGCGTCCCGCACGGTGTCCTCATAGGTCGCGACCCACTCGCCGTACCCGGTGCGGGCGTCGACGGTGCGGTAACCACGGCTGTCGAAGCTGCTGAAGTCCATGCGGTCAGGATCTCGACGTCTCGCCCGGCGGCCAACCGATTTTCCTCGCTCGAATGTCCGAGCGTTCGCCTGCGAGTGGAACCATCGGTGGGCCAATCGACGCTCGCCTCTTCTCCGTAGTCGAGTGACTGCGGTACGTTCTGATCACTGGGCGGAGGTGAGCTATGTCACAGGTTCAAGAGGCTCGTCACGGACGGCCGAGAAGGGGGAACGCACCCGGCAGCCGGCGATGCGGCGGTGGATCGGGCTGCTGCTCGGTGTGCTGCTGGGCATAGTCGTCTTTCTGATCCTGCCGGATTCGCTCGCGACGGAAGCGCGGGCGACGGCGGGCATCGGCATCCTGATGGCGGTCTGGTGGATGACGGAGGCGATCCCACTCCCCGTGACCGCGTTGGTGCCGCTGGTGGCGTTCCCGCTGTTCGAGGTCACGCCGATCGACACGGTCGACGTCGAAGACGCGGGTGCGGACGCGACGACGTCTGACCTCCTCGGGGCCGCCGCGCCGTATGCGCACCCGGTGATCTTCCTGTTCCTCGGTGGGTTCATGCTGGCGCTCGCCATGCAGCGCTGGGGCCTGCACAAACGGATCGCGCTGCGCACGGTGCTGCTCGTCGGCACGAAACCGGTGATGCTGGTGGCCGGGTTCATGCTCGCCACGGCGTTCCTGTCGATGTGGGTCAGCAACACCGCGACCACGGTGATGATGCTGCCGATCGGGCTGTCCGTGCTGGTGCTGATCTCGCAGCTCGGGGACGGCGAGGGCGACCCGAACTTCGCGGTAGCGCTCATGCTCGGCATCGCCTACGCGGCGTCCATCGGGTCGCTCGGCACGGTCATCGGCACGCCGCCGAACGGCCTGCTCGTCTCCAGCCTGGAAGAACAGGGCATCAGTATCGGGTTTGGACAGTGGATGCTGTTCGGCGTTCCGATCGCGATCGTGTTCCTGTTCCTCGCTTGGCTCGCGCTGACGCAACTGGTGTTCCGGCCGAGGCTGAAAGAACTGCCCGGCGGGCGGGAGCTGATCCAGCGGCATCTCAACGAACTCGGGCCGATGTCGTCGGGCGAGTGGAGGGTGCTGAGCGTGTTCGTCAGCGCCGCGCTGGCGTGGATCTTCATCCCGACGCTGTTCGGTAGCAACGGCGTGGAAAGCCTCCAGGAGGCGCTGCCGTTCCTGACGCGCGTCGAGGACGAGGTCATCGCCATCGCGATGGCGATCGCGCTGTTCATCATTCCGGTCAAAGGCAGGTCCGGCGAACGGGTGATGGACTGGGAGACGACCAAGCAACTGCCATGGGGCATCCTGCTGCTGTTCGGTGGCGGGCTGACGCTTGCCAACCAGATCAAGGTCACCGGGCTCGGCGGGTGGATCGGCGAGCAGGTCGAAGGTGTCGGCGCTGTGGCCGCTGTCGTGCTGGTCCTCATCGTGGCTGGGCTGGTGCTGCTGCTGACCGAGCTGACCAGCAACACCGCGACGACCGCGACGTTCCTGCCGATCCTGATCGGCGTCGCCGGTGGGCTCGCCGTCGATCCGATGTTGCTGGCGGTGCCAGCCGCGCTGGCGGCGACGTCGGCGTTCATGCTGCCGGTCGCGACGCCGCCGAACGCCATCGCGTTCGGGTCCGGGTACGTCCGAATGGGTCACATGGTGCGCGCGGGCATCGTGCTCAACGTCGTGGGGATGGTGGTGATCCCGGTCGCGATGTTCACGCTCGCTGGGCCGGTGCTCGGTGTGTCGTTCTAGCGTCGATTCCGTAGGTCGCTGCCGTGCGACGCCGCCTGACGGGCCGCTTTGCCGCGTTCCGACCTGCCATCTTCGAGCGCGACGAACACTGCCGCCGCCGTGAACATCAAGACCAGGAGAACGATTACCGAAAGCGCGTCCATATCGCCTCCTGGGTTCGTGGCATACATTGTGTTGCGAGTCACAGACCGTACCGGGCCTGAGATCGGAATGCCAGTGACCGGCCGGAAAACGGCGGGCGCACCGCGCATGAACTGGTGGAACGCCGCGGCGGATCCCGCGGGCTCCCTCCGGACAGGGGCGGAATCTAGTACGAAAGTACTGGTCTGCTGTCGATGTGGCACGTCACGCGGGCATTACGCCACCGTCACATCCCACAACGGTGGCGGAGGTCTAGCCGCGTCATGCGCGCGGCCGGAGGGAGTGTGGCGACGTGAGCATCGACGCGCGCGGTCAGCGGTTGGTGACGGTCGGCATTGTCGACACCGTGCCCCTGTTCCGCGACGGGCTTGCCACCCTCATCGAACGAACGCCGTGGGCACGAATGGTTGCGCATTCCGCGAGCCAACACGGCTGCCTGGTCATGGTCGACCAACTGCATCCGGACGTCGTGCTGCTCGCGTCCGAACTCGCGCCGCAGTGTGAGTTCATCCACACGCTGACGACCGGCGGCGACGCGCCGCGCGTGGTAGTTGTCGTCAGCGATGCCGACCGGAACCCGCGTTACGTCGCGGGCGCGATGGCCGCAGGCGCGTACGGCGCGCTCGCGCGGAACGCCGATCCGCACCGGTTCGCCGACGCCATCCGCAGCGTGTGGCACTCCCACCGCTACCTCGATCCTGCGCTGCGGGCGCTAGTCTCCACCACCGAGCATTCCGGCGCGGCGGTCGGGGACCGTGGCGCGCGGCCGTTGCGAATGCCGTTGTCGCGGCGGGAGTTCCAGGTCATGCAGTTGATCGCGGAGGGCATGGAGAACGCCGCGATCGCGAAGGTGCTCTTCCTGTCGGTCGAGACGGTGCGCACGCACGTGAAGAGCATCCTGCGCAAGCTGTCCGCGCGGGACCGCACCCACGCCGTGACGATCGCGTTCCGCTCTGGCCTGCTGCAACTGACACCGCTGCCGCCCACGGAGACCAAGGCCGAGGACAATCCGGTCGCCGCGAGCAGCAAGCCAGCGTCATGACCAGCTGTAGCTCATCCACGCCCGGTCCGGGTTGAGCCCGTACTTCACCGTCGACGTGCAGATCTGCTCCTTCAGCAGCGCGCCAGGCTTGCCGGTGATGCGGAACGACGTCGGGACGTCGTCGGACGTCGTGCGCTGCATCATGCCCGCCTTCCGTCCCAGGCTGATGCACTGCCCGACGAACTTCGGCCGCACCGGCTTCGGCGTCGTCCCCGCGATCAGATGCAGCACGGTCTCCGCCGCGTGCGCGCCGAGCGGGACGGCGGCCTGGCAGCTCATCCTGATCGGCGCTGGCTCGATCCGGCTGGCGTCACCCGCGCCGACGACCGTCGATGCGCCAACGCTGACCAGCGTCTCGTCCACGAGCAGCGCACCGTTCGGCGCGACGTCGATGGTCTCGGCGCTGCCCGGCACGAACGTGGTCGAGCGCGGCAACACCGACGACAACGGCAACGTCGCCGCCCGGTTGCCCGCCAGGTACTGATGCAGCCGGATGCGCTCGACGAAATCGGCGCGCGGGTTGACGATCGTGACGTCCGGCGTGACGCCCGAACGGCCGCGCGCCAGCCGCTTGGCCGCGCTCACCCCGGCGTATCCCGCCCCGACGATGACGACTCTCGCACTCATTCATTGGCTCCCTTCGTGGGTGGTCACCAGTGAGGACCGGGCCGAGCGTGTTGTCCTCGGTGCACACCGGTTCCGGCAGCCACGGGCCGACGTACTGCTCGTGCCGCACGCGCGCGGACGACAGCTGGTTGAGGGAGAGGTTCGTCACGACCTTGGTGAGCCACGAGCCAGGGGCCGCGACGTCATCGGCGGGCGACCAGCGCAGATACGCCTCCTGGACGATGTCCTCCGCGTCGGCGGCCGAGCCGAGCATCCGGTAGGCGATGCCGAACATGCGGCGACGGTGCGCCGAGAACTCGTCGACGGAGTCCGGCGCGGCCACGCAGCCAGTCTGCCACGGTTCGTCGCCCGGACGGGTCGATCGCGCGGCCGTCCGGCGTAGGCCGTGGTGTGATGGTCGAGACATCCAGGCGCACCGCTTGCAAGCATTACCCGCGAGTAATACCCTGATGTTACTGGCGAGTAAGCCAGGGCCAACGACGGTGCGCCACGGGCGGCCGATCCGCGGCGCAACCGGGACAACCGGTGACGGGGAGCGGGCCTCGCACGCGCGGCCTTCGACCTGACAACACAGGCAGGTAGCCCCTCTCGACGTCGAGGTCACGGCCTCGCGGCGGGAAGCGAGCCGACACCGACACGGAGCAACCAGACATGGGTCACTACAAGAGCAACATCCGAGACCTGGAGTTCAACCTCTTCGAGGTGCTCAAGATCCAGGAGCACCTTGGTACCGGGCCGTTCGCCGAAGCTGACGAGGACACCACGCGGACCGTGCTGTCCGAGGTCAACAACCTGGTTTCGGGCGTCGTGGCCGACTCCTTCGAGGACGCCGACCGCAACCCGCCGGTGTTCCATCCGGAGAAGTTCGACGTCACCATGCCGGAGTCGGTGAAGAAGGCCATCAAGGCCACCGTCGAGGCCGGCTGGGACCGCATCAGCCTGCCAACCGAGCTTGGCGGCTTCGGCATCCCGCCGACCGTCGCCTGGTCGGCCGCCGAGCTGTACACCGGCGCGAACGCCGCCGTGTTCTTCTACATGGCTGGCAAGACGTTCGCCAAGATCCTGCACGACAACGGCAACGAGCAGCAGAAGCAGTGGGCCCAGATCGCGATCGACCGCAACTGGGGCTCCACCATGGTGCTCACCGAGCCGGACGCCGGTTCCGACGTCGGTGCCGGTCGCGCCAAGGCGTTCAAGCAGGACGACGGCTCCTGGCACATCGAGGGCGTCAAGCGGTTCATCACCGGCGCCGCCCAGGACGACATGACCGAGAACATCTTCCACCTGGTTCTCGCGCGTCCCGAGGGGCCAGGCATCGAGACCAAGCCCGGCACCAAGGGCCTCGGCCTGTTCTTCGTGCCCGCACACCACTTCGACTCGGAGACCGGTGAGCTGACCGGCGAGCGCAACGGCGTTTTCGTCACCGGCGTCGAGCACAAGATGGGCATCAAGGCGTCCACCACGTGTGAGCTGACCTTCGGCCAGCACGGCACCCCCGCCAAGGGCTGGCTCGTCGGCGACAAGATCGACGGCATCGCGCAGATGTTCGACGTCATCGAGCACGCGCGGATGATGGTCGGCACCAAGGC
>WHTY01000119.1 GCA_009377475.1 Actinophytocola sp. | reverse complement strand
GTTCGCCATCGTGCACACTACTCACCGCGGCCCTTGTTGTTGATCTTGTTGCTGTCGCAAGAAGCATGATCAACCAAGGGCCGCTTCCATGATCAACCGGGGTCACCACACACCCGACCAGGGGTTAAACGACAAGCTGAGGCGTAGCCGAGGAAAGCCGCGCACCAGGGTTCGTTCAGCGTGGTCCAGGTGGCGACTCGGTCGCCGAGCGTCTCGGCGACCAGACCGGCGTACTCGGCGAAGCGGTCGGCCGTCTCCCTGCGTACCCAGCCGCCGCCCGAGTAGCCGGTGTCGTCGCCGAATTGCAGCTCGTGCGGAAGATCCCAGTGGTAGAGCGTGGCGACCGGTCGGATTTCGGCGCGGAGTAGTTCGTCCGCTAGCCGCCGGTAGAAGTCGAGACCCCGCTGCGAGGCGGGTCCCCGCCCGGTGGGCTGCACGCGTGGCCAGGAAATCGAGAACCGGTAGTCGGTGACGCCCAGGTCTTTCAGCAGGGCGACATCCTCGGACATCCGGTGATAGTGGTCCGCAGCGGTGTCCCCGGTGTCACCGTTTCTGACCTTGCCTGGGGTGTGGCTGAACGTGTCCCAGATCGAGGGCGAACGGCCGTCCGCGGTGGCTGCGCCCTCCACCTGGTATGCCGCCGTGGCCGTGCCCCACCGGAAGCCGGTCGGAAAGGTGAGTTCCGTGGCGGGCTGGGGATCGGCGTCGACAGGGGTCATGAAAGCTGGTGCTCCTTAGTTGTTCGCGATGATGAGTGGACGGTCGGCGCGGGTCAGCCCTTGACGGCCCCGCGCATGATGCCGCCGACGATCTGCCTGCCAAGCAGGCTGAAGACCAGCAGCACAGGGAGGGTGCCGAGCAACGTCCCCGCCATGATCACCGACTGGTCGTGGACGTAGCCGCCACCCAGTTGGCGCAGCGCGACCTGCACGGTCGGGTTCTGCGAGGACAGCGCGACGATCGGCCAGAAGAAGTCGTTCCATGCGGTCATGAACGTGAGCAGCCCGAGCACCGCCATGCCCGGCCGGGCGATGGGCACCACGATGGTCCAGAACGTCCGCGCCGTGGACGCGCCGTCCACCCGCGCCGCCTCGATCAGCTCATCCGGCAACGTCTGGATCAGGAACTGCCGCATGAAGAACACGCCGAACGCCGACACCAAGCCCGGCAGGATCACCGCCTGGAGCTGGTTCACCCACTGCAGCTCCGCGATCAGCATGAACAGCGGGATCACGCCCAGCTGCGGCGGGATCATCATCGTGGGCGTGCCGGGCACTCTCCAGTTCTTGCCAAGCGCGACTATTTGGGGACGAAGGCGGCGGAGCCCCAAACTTGCGCGTTTGCGGAGCCGTGTCGAACACCCGTTGCGCGCGGCTTCCGCTGTGCTGAGTCAGGTGCTGATGCTCTTGCTGGACATGCGGACGATCTGCATGTGATCGGATGAGGCGATTGCTGGGGTCTCTATCCGAGGCGGAGACCGCTTGCTGCGGTGTGACGCAGCCTCGGTACGCTGGGCGAGCGGGCCGTTAGCTCAATTGGCAGAGCTGCGGACTTTTAATCCGTAGGTTCTGGGTTCGAGTCCCAGGCGGCCCACCACTACTACCTACGAACGCGAAAAAGCGTGGGCACCCGAGTACGTCGCCGACGAACTCGCCGGAACCCGCCAGGCCGCCGCCGCACGTCGGCAGGACAGCGCTCGGCTGCGGGCCGAAGCTGACGCGGCGACCGACGAGCAGGAACGCGCCCGACTTCTGCGGGAAGCCGCCGACGCGGACGCGCTCGCCGAGACACTGGATCGGCGCATCGACCAGTTGACCGGCGTCGATGAGGCGCGGGCGACCTGGCTCGCCCACACCGCCGCGACCCGCGCGGCCGCGCAGCGCGCGACGGCCGAGCTCGAGGCGCGGCGCGTCAATGACGACCACGACGAACAATTCGTGACCGCCGAGGAATGGCTCGCAGCCCACGACGAGCACGAGCGCACCGAGGACCCGCACCGCGAGATCATCGACGAGGCCGACCTCGCCGACGTCACAGAACAACGCGCGGACGACACCCGCCAGGCGGAGCCCGAACCGGACACCGGCACCGCCGAAACCGCCGTCCCGGACGTGCGCGACGTCGCGGCCGCCGAGCCCGACCGCGAGCCCGACGACCGGGTACGAGTGCCCTCAGCCGACGAGACCGCCAAGTCCGTCGAGCACGCCCAACGCGCACTCGCCGAAATGCGAGCGCGGCGAGAGGCCGACCAGCACCACGCCGAGGACGAGACCCGGGCGGAACGCATCCAGCGGTGGCACACCGACGAAGCCGAACCGCACGAGCCCGAGGCCGACGCCGGGCGCGATGTCGCCGAGCGTACCCCCGCGCTGGAAATGGCGGCCGCCGATGACTGACCGGCTATCAGCCTGCGGCCGTGCGGCGCGGCACCTCAATCGGTGGCCGACCGTCCCTGCGCCACGCCCAGCCCAGGGTGGCGAGGATGCCCTCGACCCAGCCGGGACGGCGCACCAGCCAGCTCGGAACCGACCTGCGCAGCGAGATTTTCTCGGCCTCGTAGCACTCGGCCTCGATCAACTCCTCGTACGCTCGCGCCGTCCTGCGGGTGATCGGTGCGGGGGCCAGATACCACCGACCATCCGATGGCCGAACGCTCGTCGTGGCGAGCCACCGGCAGGTCACGACCACGCCGCCGTTGTACCAAGCGCTCTCGCCCCGCACGCCCAGCTCTTCGCTGCGGTGCTCAGCTGTCCGCCACACGGCAGCGAACTCTTCCCGCGGCACGCGGATGTTGCGCACGGGAATCCTCGCAATGTCGGTAGCCGAGACCTCCATGCCCGTGATGGTCACACGGGGCACCGACAATTCCGGAGCACCAGCGTCATCGTGTGGTCCGCGCTGTGCGCGGATGGACCCGACCTGGCGGTCGGGAACCGGTGCCTCCCTGCGGTCGGCGCAGTGCTGATCCGCTTCGCGGCCCGGCTTAGCACGGCCCGCTACTCACGGGCAAGGAACCCGGTGCACAGCCGTGCGGGTGAGACAAGCCTCGCTGCGCTCGGTCGCCTCCGGCGATCCCACCCGCACGGCCGAGCACCGGAACCCCTTGCCCGCGAGCCTCTGGGGGCCGTGCCCGGCGCCGGATAAGGGCGAGGCCCCGGAGGGCCGTCGCCCGCTAATCGGGCCGCGAACAACACGGGAGGCAAAGCACATGGTCGCCACGATCACCCGCCACCAGCAGCACAGCGACTCAGGAGTTGACGCGTACGCGTCAACGCGGATCAGCACCCCCATGGTCGACGCGCTCGAACAGGCGTGGGCCGACATCCGCGACCGCCACCCCGAACTACCACCCGCCGTGATCGTGCTCGGCGCCGGGTCCATCGGCTCCCGCTCCGGGGAACTCACCCTCGGCCACTTCGCCGCCATGCGCTGGCACACCGACACCGACGGCAGCGAGCAGCTCGCCGCCCTGCGTGTGCCAGTGCGGCCGCCGCATCCGCGTCGCCACCAGTGTCCGCGAAGCCGGACCCATCACCTAGCCGGACGACCCCCAGAGAAGCGGATCCACTCGGGACTCGATTACAAGGTCCCACTAGAGATCCACAACGAATACCTAAACCGACAGCTCGCCGCATAGAAAATCCACTAAACAGTTGTCCGGAAAACTCGGGGCCCATCATCCCCGCGAGAGACCAGTCCCGGCCAATCACACACAAACCGAGGGGGTACGAAACCCGGGACGCTTCATCACGCACGGACGGACGCCTCACAATGTGCCCGATACTCCTTGAGCCTGGATCCAGGCTGAGGTCGTGCCTTGGCTCCGAGCGCAACCGCGATGCCGAGCTCACGGCACGGATCGTCGAGGCGCATAGTGAAAGCCGGCCAACCTCTTGCCACCCAAGTGAAGTCGATCTACCGTCAATCTGTGAACCGCGGGCGAGTTTGAGGCGAAGTCTGAGATGCGTAGTGTACCCGCTTTGGTTGTGCTAGTCGTTGTTGCCGTTTTTTTGTCGATCATGTTGGCGCCGGTCGCGCAGGGTGTTCCCGACCCGCCGCCGTCGGATCCCTGTACCGCGTCGGCCGGGGATCCCGAGCCGGGCACGATCGAGTGGCAAGCCCGGGATCAGCAGAACATGTGGTGCGCGAACCAGCGTCAGCGTGATCTGATGGCGAACCGGGCTCATCAGCAGGCTTACGTCGAGGAACTCGCGAACTGGCCCGAGCCCACACAGCTCGTCCCAAAGCCCGCGAACCGCCCGGGTTTTGATCCGTTCCGGGTGCCATGGTCGAGGTGGGACGGCATCAGGGGCCGCTATCTGCCCGGGTGGTTCACATTGCCCGATGGCGCCCGCCTTCATTTCGAGCTGTTTGCGCCTCTCGGCCCGTGCCCGTCCCGGTGTTCGCCAACGCCTGAGGGAGTGCGCCGCCTGCGGCCTCCCTATCCCGGGGTGACCTGGATGGTAGGCGGCCTCGGCCAGAAGCAGCAGCAGTGGATGCTGGCCCAGCATCTGGCCGAATCGGGATACATGGTGCTGCTGTTCGACCCACCGGGGGCCGGTAACTCCGAGTTGTCCGCCGCGGGCGGTGAGGACGATGAGGATTTGCTCGCCTACCGGTTCGCGCTACGCCAGGCGCTCGACTTCTTCTTCTCCACGCCCGACGCGCCGACCCCTCAGGGCGACGTGAACCCGTGGAACGTCCTCCTGGACCGACGCTACGTGGGGGTCGCGGGCTGGTCGCTCGGAGCCATCTCAGCGAACCGAGTGGGTCAGCTTGATCCGCGCATCAGTACGGTCGTAGGCTGGGACAGCTGTGAGAACATCGTCCCGGAGTGGAATTGGGCGGGGCTCCTCACCGGCTGTGAGTCCCGTCCGCCGGCAGGAATTGATTCGTTGGGAGTGCCATCGCTACAGCTCAGCGCCGACGGGTATGGCCTGTCTGGCGTGCCGTATCCGAGGGTCGTCCCGCCGGATCCACACCGCCTCGATGGGCTGCATCAGAAGCAACGCGCTCAGGGCGTCGAGTCGATGCAGGTGTCGCTGCGGGCGGCGACCCACCTCGACTTCGGTCCGTACTACGTGAGCGGCACATGTTTTTGCAGCCGCTACGGCGAGATGGTCAGCCTCTACTACACCGAGGCGTGGTTCGACTATCAACTAAAGGGCGTCACCGATCCCAAGGTTCGCAAGGAAGCCTTTCGGCGGCTGACGGCGACCGTCTTTGACGACTCCGCGGACGAGCACTCCATTGGGACCGGCACCTATGACCCCGAGGTCGGTAACGTTCCCTACCGGATCGCCGAGTTGCCGGTAGCCGACCGGCTCTCCTTCTACTTCCGGTCGGGCTACTACCTCATCCCCGACGGCCGCACCGTCCACTCCTGCACCGACATGCGAGCGGGTTGCGCACCGACGAGTTGACGTACATTGCGGCGCCGGGAAACGAGCGAGTTCGCCGCAGCGGGCCTTCTGTAGTGCCCGTCACCCAGCCGTGACGATGGCATGACGTGCCCAGGTTCGACGGATGTGCACGATCAGCGGCCACGTTGAAACCCAGGACGGTTCAAGCTTGTCATCCCCACCATTGGACCAGCAGCGGGTGCACCTCCTGTTGATCTTCCAGGATGAGGTATATGACCTGCCCGGCGTGGCCGGGGCCGAATGGCCAGCGGCGAACGGCGCCCTCGGGGTTGTCCTCGTGTTGGGGCTGCCCGTTCCATGGCGTCAGCTGGAGTACGTCGAGCACTTCGGCGTACGCGTTCAGCGCCTCCTCGGGCAGCGCGGCGACTTGCTCCATGACCGCAGGGTCGGGCACTATCCGGTACAACTACCGGCCTTGCCGCTTTCGGATCAGCGCCTGCATGTCCTCGAATGGCACAGCGTCAGAGTTACCCCCTGCCCGGGTGATTTGTTCTGCCTTGGCCAGCATCCGGTAATACGCGCCAGGGTCACGCTGCTCCAGGTAGGCGGTGTGTTGCCATTTATTCAGCAAGGCATGAAGGTCCGTGAGGTCTTGTGACTGCTTGACCCGGTCGAGCACGACAGTCCACTCGTGGTCGAACTCGGCGGCCAGTGTCGGCGTCAGACACGCTCGAATGGCCGTCGGCTCAGCAGCCGGTGGCGTCGGATGATTGCTCGCCGTCGCAGGGGTGCCCATAAGCACCACCATAGCCGTACCAGCAGGGACGTGACGACACCTCGCCGCGTGCGTGCGTCGCGTTGGCGGTATTCGCGGAAATCTGTTAGTAGCCACCACCAACCACCAGTTAGTAGCCGGAATGTCGGCAGACGTTGTCTTCGGCCAGAGATGGACGCGCACTGAGATCCGGGCGCTGCGGCGGGCGCGTCGGATGAGTGTGCGGGAGTTCGCCGCGCACCTGGGGGTGAGCGCGCGGATCGTGTCGCGCTGGGAACGAGCCGACGCACCAGCCCACCCGCGCCCGGTCAACCAGGCCGTGTTGGATACCTCGCTGTGGCTGGCCGACGCCGACACGCGGGCGCGGTTCGTCCACCTCGTGACCGAGCGCCGGGGCCGTGACGACGAAAGAGGTGAGCGGTGATCGAGGACGAACACCAGTGGGGTGCCCGCTGGGACGTCTACGGCGTCCACGGCGAGGACGGAATGACCGTCCGCGCACGGGTCCGGTGTCGTCGAGCTCGACGGTCGTGACGTCGTCGCTGTGGCGGTCGCCGGAGAAGCGCCGGTCGCGCTCACCGACGCCGACGCCGCTCAGGCTGCGGAGCTGTTCGGGTGGGCTGTTGAGGAGCGGGAGATGCTGGCCGATCTGCGACGGCAACGCGAGAGCGACAACGCCAAAGAGCTGCTCGACCGCGCCGTTCTCACCCGCCGCCAGTGGGAGGCCATCCGGCGCGCTCCAGCATGCGCCATCCGACCAGCGCCGCGTCGCGCTCAGCAAGCTTCACGACGCCGCACCAGCGGCCTGGACCCACCCCAGTCACAAGCCCGACTCAACGGAGGCAGGAGAGCACCCCGACTATGCCTGACCACGACTTCCCGGTGTGTGCCGTCTGCGGGACGCAGCATTCCGTCGACGCCGTCGACGCCGGTGTCGGTGCCGATGGTCAGCGCATCGTCGCCTGCCTCGGCCAGTGCGCCGACCAGCTACCGTGCCCCGTCTGCGGCGTCACGCCAGCCGCGACACAGCCCGTGGGTTCCGGGGTCGTGCACGATCCCTCGCTGCCGTCGCCATGGGAACGGCTGTGTGCGCTCGCCCGTGAGGCCGACATCGAGGTGTGCCAACTGGCGCCTGAACTCAGCGACCACGACGTTGCTGGGGCCGTCGCGATCAACTGCGACGACAACGCGGGCCCACCAGGGCTCGTCGCGCTCGCCGAGGGGCTGGACGACGACACCCGCACCGACGTGCTGGCGTTCGGCATCGCCATGTTCACGACCGAACACGAGCAGCCCCCCGGCGACCCGGTCATCACGTTCGGTATCCGCCGCCACCGGCTACCCGCCGCACCCTCCGGCGTCGGCCACCTGGCATGGCACATGCTGCGCACCTGCGGCCGCCTCACCTCGTCGGCCACGTTCGACGTGGTGCCACTGACGCACCTTCTCGACCGCCACGACACCGACCGCCGCACCAGCGGCGGGGACCCGTAACGACGACGATGCGGACGAGGTAACCGCTATGAACAACAACACGCACCAGCACAGCGACGCACAAGACGAGGACCACGATTTCGAGCTGAGCGAGATGCAGCGCAAGGTCGTCGCCGTCGCGATCGACACCGCCGAGGCCGCCATCACCGCCCGCGAACACAACCACGGCCCCACCCGGATCCGTCGCTGCGGGTACGCGCCATCGCAACTGTCGTGGTCCACACGCTCAACGAGTACGCCACCGAATACCACCTCGACTGGCGAAGGAAAGACTGGTTCCAGCACCAAGTCGAGACCGCCATCGCGGCGCTGACCGCCAACAACAACCAGCTCGTCCACGACATGATCGCCGACCTGTGGATCGCACAGTAATCACGGAGCGACGGCAACGACCAGGGAACTCCCCGATGACTCCTTCCCCTCGTGAAATCCGCGCCGGATGGGTCGATCCGGACAACGATGACGCCCCCTGCATCAAGTGCGGCACCCAAAGCGTGGTGTACCTGCTAGACCACCACGACGCGATGTGGTTCACCTGCAATACCCACACCGGCCCAGTGGCCGTACGACTCCTCCGCGGCGAACTCGAAGGCACCACGCCTTCGATGCTCCCGTGATCAGCAAGCTGTATCCACAGTGGACTAGATGGGAATCATGATGGGTGCGAAAGCCCGCTCGAACCATCCACAGCAAGCATGTAATCCACGTGCAAGCACAAGCTGACCAGCACGGTCCCTATCCGCCCACGCCACACGTCGCTCTTTTAATCCGTAGGTTCTGGGTTCGAGTCCCAGGCGGCCCACCAAACACCCAGGCCAGCGGTGGATCGCGAGAGCTGCGACCGGAGGCCGGCGATGCGGAATGCGCAGGCGCGGCCTCGCTCAGGTGGTGATCAGCGGGCCGAAGGCCCTGGTGGCGTTGGCATCGAACTCGATGGTGCCGCCGTCCTGGGCCACCAGCTTCCGGACCCATGTCATGCCCAACGAGGATGGCGTGTTCCCAGTCTGCGGCTGTCCGTACTCCGACTTCGGGAGGGTCGGCGACCATGGTGATGGTGTCGAGCGACCCTTGGTCGAGCCTCTTGACCCCGGTCGCGGGATCGCGACAGGAACAAGCACCGCTTGAACACACCAGAAGACGTCATCGTGACCGCGCGCTCTGATCAAATGTGCTTAATCGTATCTCTATGATACGATAACGAACATGCCGGTTCGGTTGTTTGATGCGCTGGTGGAGCGCGCCTCCGACCAGCACGGCTACGTGACGTCGCGCGATGCGCGTGAACTCGGGATCGACCCAACGCAGCTGCGGCTCATGGCGGCGCGTGGACGGCTGGAGCGTGCGGGGCGCGGGGTGTACCGCGTCCTGGTTCTTCCGCGCGGGGAGCACGATGATCTCGCTGGCGCAATCGCATGGGCGCGCGGACGTGGCGTAATCTCCCATGAGTCGGCGCTGCTGCTGCACGGGCTGTCCGACGTCAACCCGTCGCGCGTGCACCTATCCGCCCCGCGGGACAACCATCCACGCGCGCGGGGCGGCGAACTCTACCGTGTTCATCGCCGGGCCTTGGCCCCTTCCGACGTCACACAGGTCGAGGGACTTCCCGTCACCACGGTCGAACGCACACTGCGTGACTGCCTGGCCATCGGCACCGACCCCTATCAACTCCAGCGCGCACTCGACAGGGCCGAGGCCGAAGGTTTGGTCCACCCTGTCACTGCCCGGGCGCTGCGCCGCGAACTCGCCCCGAAGGGTTCGATCGATGACTAAGAAGTATCCAACGCCGCCGTCGAACCTGCGATCCCTGCGAGACCGGCTGGCCCAGACCGCGAAGCGGCAGGGGGTGGTGTTCGGTCGGCTTCAACAACACGTCGCGGTGTTTCCCTGTCAGCGATCCCATCCTGCCAACGTGTCTTCACACGAACCCGTTGTGACGAGCAGGGCAGTGATCGTGTCCTGTCGGTATTCCTTACCGTCGGCGGTCTCGTAGTAGATCCGCGTGGCCTTCGCGGAAGCGACGCTCTCCGCCTCATTCTCCACTATCGACACGAGGCTCCACTCCTCATCCGGCCGAACGACGGTGCCCTCGGCCCGTACTCGATCGTTCCACGATGCCGGCAGCGGTTCGGGATTCGAGACATGGCGCATGCCAATCAGGTCTGTTCCAGGCTCAACTGTCACGAGCACCGCTTCTCGTAGTGTCATCCCTTGCGGTTCGACGAGATCGACAGCGGTAAATGGTTATGGGTGAATCGGACCGATTTCGGAGTACGGTGTCGCCGAACATGGTGCCGTCCCCCGCCGTGCTTGGCGCAGGAACACAGACGTTGTGCTCGCCGTGCCCCAGGTCGAGAGCATCACCAGTCCGGTCACTCCCGCCAGTGCAGGCTGTGGTGGCGGCCACAGCGGCCGCCACCACAGTGAGCGTCAACTTCTGACTCACGATGGCTTCTTCATCATGAGCCGTCGCGGCGTGTCATTCGGCATATCATGCGTCCCACACAGTCGGCCACGAGTCCGGAACACCGAGGACAACAGCCCACTAATGGTCGAACTCGGCGGCCAGTGTCGGCGTCAGGTAAGCGTGAATAGCCGCCGGTGGCGTCGGATGGCTGCCCGCAGTCGCAGGGATACCCATGAGCACCACCATAGCCGCACCAACAGGGGATACGACGACACCACGCCACTCGCGTCCGCCACATTGGCGGCGTACACGGAGACCAGTGAGCAGCTCGCCCCGCCGTACGAGTCGGTGACCGAAAGGCGGCAGACGTCGTCTCCGATTAGAGGCTATTCGTCGTGGCGCTGCTCGTCGCGTAACTGCCGTTTCAGATCGTCCAGGTCCCAGCGAGCGTGTCCGCCAGCGTGCGTGATTTCGCTGAGCATCTGGGCGTGAGCGCACGCGTCGTCTCCCGCTGGGAAACCGGCGAGGACCCGAGTCACCCGCGTCCGCGTCGGCGTCATCGAACATGACGGCCGCGCCATCCTTACCTACCGCCAATGGCGAGCCATCCGCCGCGCGCTCGCCACCGCTGCGGATGAATAATCGACACCGTCAGCGCTGAAGATCCTTCGCAGCCGCATCGCTTGTACACCGACCCACCGGACATGACCTACCCCTTCAACGTGAGTCCTCAAGGTCGTCTCGGTGTGGTTCGGCAGGTTCATCGATTCCGCTAAAGTGGCGCGGAAGATGCACGTCGAGCACATGAGGGCCGCATGGCGACCACGGCACGGGAACGGCTGGCAGGACTGCTCGGCGATGGCGAACCGGGCGGGTCGTTCTGCGCTGAGCTGCTGGCGCCGGCGCATCTCCTCCAGCTTGAGGTGGCTGGCGTCGGGCCGGTAAGCCTTCCGGTCCGCGCGCCGCTGGCGAAGAAGCTGATCGCGGTGGCGAGATCGGCGATGTTCGGCCGGGGCGAGCAGACGCTGACAGACACCAGTGTCCGCGATACCTGGGAGATCACGCCGGATCAGATCACCCTCGACGGGCTCGGCTGGGCGGCGTTGCTGGACCGCGCGTTGGAGCACTTCCGTGACGAGCTCGGGATGCCGCGGACGACACGGCTGCGGGCAGAGCCGCACTCGATGCTGGTTTACGGCAAGGGTCAGTTCTTCCTGCCCCACCAGGACTCGGAGAAGGACGACGCCATGGTCGGCACGCTGGTGGTGTCACTGCCCTCGGCGCACACCGGCGGGGAACTGGTCATCGAGCACGCCGGCCAGACCCGCGCCTACCGCGCATCGAAGGTGGAACTGGCCCTGCTGGCGTTCTACGCCGACTGCCGCCACGAGGTCACGCCGGTCAGGTCCGGATACCGGGTGACGCTCACGTTCAACTTGCTGGCCGCTGCCGAGACCCCGGTTGCGGAGGCCGGCCCAGCCACCGAATTGGCGCATTGCCTGACCGAGCACTTCACCACGCCGGCCACCGCTCGGTACGGCGGCAGGGACCTCGGCACGCCGAACCGGCTGGTTTTCCTGCTCGACCACGAATACACCCAGGGAGGCCTGAACTGGCGCCGACTCAAGGGCACCGACGCGCAGCGAGCCGCGCTGGTGCGCGCTGCGGCCGAGCAGGCCGAGTGTGAGGCGGTGCTGGCGCTCGCGGACGTGAAGGAGACCTGGGACGCCGAGCCGTCCGGCAGCGCCTCCTGGGACGACTACGACTACTACGAGGACGAAGACGGTGACCCCGGCGACTATCAGATCCATTCGCTGATCGACGCCGAGATCACTCTCGGCTGGTGGACCAGCCCGGACGGCAGCGGCGGCGAGCCGATCTCGCTGCACGTTCCCGACCACGAAGTGTGTGCCTGCACCCCGAGCGCGGACCTGGACCCCTACCAGTCCGAGTACGAGGGCTACATGGGCAACTACGGCAACACGCTGGATCGGTGGTACCGGCGGGCCGCGGTTGTCGTATGGCCGCGGGACCGGGCGTTCGCGGCGCGCGCCGAGGCCGGATCGCAGTGGGCGCTGCACGAACTCCGCTACCGCATCGAGGCGGGGGACTTGGAGGGCGCACGTGTCGCGGCGGAGTCGCTCGCGCCGTTCTGGAAGAGGACCGTGACACGGGCGGGCCTGCTCGGTGCGGCGCTGGACGTGGCAGCGGGTCTCGACGTTGCCGAGACGGCGGCGATGCTGCTGGAGCCGTTCCGGGTGGAGACCCTCGCGCAGGAACACGCGGGCGGGCTGGCCGCGGCGGCCGGGCGATACGGCCGGGAGTGGGCGCGGAACGTCATCGACGGGTGGTTCGGGGCGGGGCACCGCTACGGAACCGACCGGCATGAGTGGATCGACAGGCTGCCAGAGTTGTGCGGGGCGCTGCGCGAAGCCGGGACGCCGGAGGCGGCGTCGCTGCTGGTTGCCCAAGCCTGGCAATGGATGGACGGCCAGCTCCGGTCCTGGACGACGACCGCGCGGACCGAATTCCGCCAGCCGCAGTTGGAGATGCTCAGCTCACCGCTGACGCGGCTGCTCGAGGCGGCCGATAAAGCGCTGTGCGACGAGACCACGACAGCGCTGCACGAGTACGAAGACACCGTGCTGGAGTGCCTGATGCCAGCGCTGCGTTCGGCGCACCCGCAGCCGTCGGCGGGGCTCGACGCGGTTGCCCGCGACTGCTCGCAGCGGCTCAGCGCGATCATCGCGACGCCGCCGCGGGACGAAGACGACTGGTCGATCAACTGGACCGGCTGCGGGTGCGACCGGTGTGACACGCTGGGGACGTTTCTCCGCTCCCGGTCGCGGCGGATCTTCGAGTGGCCCCTGGCGAAAGCCGGGCGCCAACACGTGCACACCCAGATCGACTCGGCCGGGCTGCCAGTGCGGCACCAGACCCGGCGCCAGGGTCGGCCCTACACCCTCGCGCTGACCAAAACCGACGCGCTTTTCACGCGCGCCAACAACGCGCGGCAGCAAGCCGTGACCGACCTGGCATGGCTGGCATCGGCCTGGAGCGACGCATCGGCGCGAACATAGGCGCCACGCGCGTCGACAGATGCCGCAGCCACGCAACTCGCGCGTCACCCCCTATCGATGCAAGACTTTACCGGAACTGGTAATGTTTTGCATCGAAGGGAGTGCTGATGGCGGGGCGAATTCAGGCCAAGCTGTGGGAGGTGGCCCTCGATCAGCATGGCTATGTCACGAGCGCGGATGCGCGCGCGTTGGGCATCAATGTTGTGGAGCTGGGCAAGCTTGCGTATCGCCGTCAGCTGGAACGGGTCGGGTACGGGGTCTATCGGTTCCCGCAGCTTCCGGTCGACGAGTTCGATGCCCACATGCTGGCAACGCTGTGGGCAGGCAGTCGCGGGGTACTCAGTCATGACACCGCGCTCGAGCTGTACGAACTGTGCGACATCAATCCGGACAAGATCCACATCACGGTGCCCGGACGCTATCAGCCCCGACGGCGCGGTGGCGAGCTGTACGTGGTCCATCGCGAGGACCTGGGGAGCGAGCAGGTCCGGCGGTTCGAGAACATCCCCATCGTGACGGCTATCACGGCGATAGATCAGGGCATCCGTAGCGGCGTGCCCAGCTACCTGCTTCGTCAAGCCGTCCAGGCGGCGCGAACTCGGGGTTTAGTCCCCCGTGAGGCCGAGGCAGACCTGGTGCGTCGCATCGAGGAGCGCCCATGAGTACCCATCCATTCGATTCGCTGCCCGATCGCGGTAAGGAGCCGAGATCAAAACGCCATCTCGACACCTGGATCCAGCAAGCGCAAGCCAAGACCGGCATCGCGGCCCGACGCCTTGGGTGGCTTGCCGCCTCCAGCGTGGTGATCGCCGCCCTACAACGGGTGCGCGCGCAGGATGATCAGCCTCGCTTGCTGCTCAAGGGCGGTGCTTACCTCGAGCTGCGCCTCGCCCTACGCGCCCGCGCCACCAAGGACGTGGACACGCTGTTTCGAGGCGACTTCGATGAGTTCCTCGACGTGCTGGATGCATCACTGGCCGAGCCATGGGGGCCGATCGAGCTGCAACGCACGGCGGTGGAACCCATCGACGGGGCCATACGCACGGTGAAGCCACGGAGATTCGACATCAAACTGCTGGTGGGCGGCCAGGTCTGGCGCAGCATCGCCGTCGAGGTCGCCCCAGACGAAGGGCTCGCAGGCGCCAACATCTCTACCGTTGCGAGCGTCCCGCTCGGACACTTCGGACTACCGACACCCCCGGAGTTCGCGGGGATCGTGTTCGACTACCAAGTGGCTCAGAAACTCCATGCCTGCAGCGATCCCCATCAGCCTCCCGAACTGGTGAACGATCGGGCCCGCGACGTCGTGGACCTTGTGCTCATCCGCAACGCCCTCTACGACGACGCCGCCGATACCGCGAAACTGCGTGCCGCCTGCGTGGACCTGTTCAGATCCCGGGCGGCAGAAGCCGCTGCACTGGGGCGAGAACGACGACAGTGGCCACCGACGGTGGTCCCCCACGTTCACTGGCAAACGGACTTCGCCGCCGCATGCAGTGGCCTCGACCTCGACATCACCCTCGAGGCGGCCGTCGCAACCGCGAACGACTGGATCCGAGAAATAGACGCCGCACAGTAGCGAACTCGAGGTCCCGCATTCCGTACACCGGGCTCCCACCGCGCTCCACTGTTTCGTTCCCACCCGACAGCGCCCGACACCCTGCGACACCAGAGGGTGCTGCACATACCCGCCGCCCTGGAGAGGTTGTCATCCTGCGGCACTGACCAACACTAGGCGATGCTCAGCAGAGCAAACTTTAAATTCTAAATCCGTAGGTACTGGGTTCGGTGACCCACTGGCCCTCGTGCGCCACATCGGCGCCCAGACTGGGGTGTGTCCTGCGTTCGGCTCTGGCTCTTATTCGGTGGTGACGCGGGGTCGGTGGGTTGGGCACGGAGCGTTGTGTCAGAGTGACGCTGGTGCGATGTTGATCAAGTTCTGGCGTTGGTGTTCTCGGGATTGTCTTCGCTGGTCGTCCAGGGGATT
>WHTY01000001.1 GCA_009377475.1 Actinophytocola sp. | reverse complement strand
GGCGCCGCGACCGAGGTCGAGCTGAAGGAGCGCAAGCACCGCATCGAGGACGCGGTGCGCAACGCCAAGGCCGCCGTCGAGGAGGGCATCGTCGCCGGTGGTGGCGTCGCCCTGCTGCAGGCGTCCAAGGCCGCGTTCGACAGCCTCAAGCTGGTCGGTGACGAGGCGACCGGCGCGAACATCGTCAAGCTCGCCGTCGAGGCTCCGCTCAAGCAGATCGCCGTCAACAGCGGTCTCGAGGGTGGCGTCGTGGTGGAGAGGGTCAAGGGCCTCCCTGAGGGCCACGGCCTCAACGCCGCCACCGGCGAGTACGAGGACCTGGTTGCCGCCGGCATCATCGACCCGGCGAAGGTGACGCGCTCGGCGCTGCAGAACGCCGCGTCGATCGCCGCGCTGTTCCTCACCACCGAGGCCGTCGTCGCCGACAAGCCGGAGAAGGGCGGCGGCGCAGGCGCCGACCCGTCCGGTGGCATGGGCGACATGGGCGGCATGGGCATGATGTAACGACTGTCATGTCGTGGAAGGGGCCGGGTGCGCTTTGCGCGCCCGGCCCTTTCACGTGGGTGGTCAGTGCGGGTTGGGCGCTGCGGGAGCAACGGTAACCTGACAGCGCCTGGTCGGCTGGCCGATTAGACGTCGTCGCGGGGCATCAGCAGCCAGCACGCGGCGTAGATGAGGATGGGGGCGCCGACACCGAAGAGTGTGATGGCGACGAGCAGGATGCGCAGCAGTGCGGCGTCCATGCCGATGTACTCCGCCCAGCCGCCGCAGACCCCGGCGATCATCTTGTCGGTCGAGCTTCTGCGGAGCCGCTTCGTGCCCTGTGTGTTCGCGTCGTATGTCATGACGTCCATGCTCCGGCGTGGTCGCGCTGCGCACATCAGGGCTGTCCCCGGATTCGACCCCGATAACCACCCGGGTTTGGGGGTCTGGCTCGCGGGCAATCCGTTGGCGAGGGAAAGGAGGTCATTGTGTCCAACGCTCTTGCGGGCAAACGCATCGCATTCCTGGTCGCGCCAGAGGGCGCGGAGCAGGTGGAACTGACCGAACCGTGGCGCGCGGTCGAGGAGGCTGGCGGCACACCGGAGCTGGTGTCGGAGCGACCCGGCCAGGTGCAGGCGTTCAACCACTTCGACCGGGGTGACACGTTCTCGGTCGACAAGGTGCTCGCCGAGGTCGAGTCGACGGAGTACGACGGGTTGGTCCTACCGGGTGGGGTCGCCAATCCGGACATACTGCGCACGAACCCCTACGCCGTGCGTTTCGTCGGCGGCTTCTTCGCGCACCGCAAACCGGTTGCGGCGATCTGCCACGCGCCGTGGACGATGATCGAGGCCGACGTCGTGCGCGACCGCACGCTGACGTCGTGGCCAAGCCTGCAGACCGACCTGCGCAACGCGGGCGCGACGTGGGTCGACCAGGAAGTCGTCGTCGAGAACGGCCTGGTGACCAGCCGGAAGCCGGACGACCTGCCCGCGTTCTGCGCCCGCATGGTCGAGGAGTTCGCCGAGGGCGAGCACGTCGGTCAGGCCAGTGGCAAGGCCGAGTCGAAGGCGCTCTGACGCCCCGCCGTGTCCCCCGTTCACAGCGCTGTGTTCCTCGTTCGCGACGCCGGGCCGGTGCCGAGCAGTTCGGCTAGTGCCATGGCGTCGTGGGGCGCGTGCGCTTTGACATCGTTGTCGAAGTAGACGTAGACGTCTCGGGGCCGCCGAGGCGCAGGCGGGCCGACGATGTGCTCGCGCAGCAGCTCGACGCACTCCGCCGTGGCGAAGCTCGGGTGCCGCACCTCAAGCGCATGTCGCACCGGCCGATCGACGTCGACCTCGGTGAACGGTTCCGCCTTGAGTCGGTCGTCGTGGCCGCGCGCGAGTTCGGCGGCCTCGGCGGTGGACCGGGGCAGGGAGTTGAAGAACCCGGCGAGCCGGTCGACGTCGAAGGCCAGACGCGGCGGCAGTTGCCACAGCATCGACCCGAGCGTGGGGCCGAGCGCGAGAACGCCGCTGGCGTCTCGCGCTTTCGCCGTGTCACCTTGACGATCGGAGATGAACTTAGGCTAGGCTCACCTATACTCATTGCCGAGGTGGGGAGAGCCGTGAGCGCTGACATCGCAGTGGGCCCGGTCGGTGAGGACGCGCGCGAGGCCGTGTGCGAGTCGGTCTTCGACTGCGTCGGCAACACCCCCATCGTCGCGTTACGTCGGCTGTTCCGCGAGCCGGGCCAGGAAGTGCTCGCCAAGCTGGAGCTGATGAATCCGGGCGGGAGCATGAAGGACCGCTCGGCGCGCTACATCGTCGCTGCCGGGCTCGCCGATGGCTCCATCCGCCCGCGGAGCACGCTGGTGGAGAGCAGTTCCGGCAACTTCGGCATCGCTCTCGCGATGGCCGCGCGCGTCAACGACCTGCGGTTCGTCTGCGTGATCGATCCCAAGACGACCAGCGCGAACGTCGCCATCCTGCACCGGCTCGGCGCGACCGTGGAGATGGTCACCGAATCGGATGACTCCGGTGGCTACCTGCACACCCGCCTCGCGCGGGTGAACGAGATCGTCGCGCGGACACCCGATGCGGTGTGGATAAACCAGTACGCCAACGACCGCAACTGGCAGGCGTACTACCACGGCACGGGTGCCGAACTCGCCACCCAGTTGGTGCGTCCGCCCGAGTACTTGATCGCGCCGGTCAGCACGACCGGCTGCATCCTCGGCTGCGCTCGCAGGCTCCGCGAGCGATTCCCGGACATGCGCGTGATCGCCGTCGACGCCGTTGGCTCCGTGATCTTCGGCGGCAGTCCCGGCGCGCGGGAGATCCCCGGCATTGGGTCCAGTCGCGTGCCAGAGCTGTGCTGTCCCGGCGAGATCGACGACGTCGTCTACGTCGATGACGTCGAGGCCGCGCACGGTTGTCGCGATCTGCTCTCTGCGGAGGGGATCTTCGCCGGTGGTTCTACCGGCGCCGTCGTGGCCGCGCTGCGCAAGCTCCTGCCCGCGTTGCCGCCGAGTCGGATGGTGGCGATTTTTCCCGACAGGGGCGACCGTTATCTCGACGTCGTGTATGACGACGACTGGCTCGCCGCAGCGCGGCAGCGCACGAACCGGACCGACTCCAGGAGCGAATGAGATGACCGACGGCGCACCCCGCATTCTCTACCTGAACCGCCGCGACATCGCCGCCGTCGGTGGCGATGAGTCCGAGCTGTACGTCGCGGCGTTGGCGGACGGCTTGGCGCAGCACGCCGAGGGCAAGACCGTGCAGCCATTGAAGCCGTACCTGCGTGCGTCGGGGAATCACATCGCGGATCGGATCATCGCGATGCCAGCGCATGTCGGCGATCCTGGGATGTCCGGTCTGAAGTGGATTGGCAGCAAGCACGACAACCCGGAGCGCGTGGGCAGGGAGCGAGCCAGCGCCATCATCGTCCTCAATGACCCGTCGACCAACTATCCGGTCGCGTTGTTGGAGGGCAATCTGATCAGCGCGTGGCGGACGGCGGCGGTGTCCGCGCTCGCCGCACGACACCTGGCGCGTGACGGCTTCACCGACGTCGCGCTGATCGGCTGCGGCGTCATCGGATCGACGCAGGTCACCGCGCTGCTGCAGCAGTTCGGCCAGATCGAGACGGTGCACCTCTTCGACGTGCGACCTGAGGCAGCCGACGCGCTGGCCACGCGGATCAAGGACGAGCACGAGGTGAACGTTGTGGTCGCCGACAGCGCGGAGGCCGCGGTACGCGCGGGCGACATCGTCGTGCCATGCACGGTGACCGACACGCCCTATATCCACAGTGACTGGTTGAAACGAGGGTCGTTGCTGTGCAACGTGTCCATCATGGATGTCCACAAAGATGTGTTCCTGAACGCGGACAAGGTCATTGTGGACGACTGGGAGCAGAGCAACCGCGAGAAGAAGATCATCAACCAGCTCGTGCTGGAAGGCTCGTTCTCGCGGGAGCGGCTGCACGCCGAACTGGGCGAGATCGTGGCGGGCCGAAAGCCGGGACGCGAAACCGACGACGAGGTCATCGTGCTCAACCCGATGGGTATGGCAGTCGAGGACATCGCCTGTGCCGCCGAGATCTATCGCCGCGCGGTGGCGCAGCAGGTCGGCACGTGGCTGGACCTGTACTGAGCCATGGCCGCCGCTGACCTCGTCCTTCGGGATCTGCTCGATACGCTGCTCAGCGAGAACGTCGCTGGCGCGGCCGATGCGTTGGACGTCGACGGTCCCGGAGTTCCCGGCGCCGCGTGCGGCGAGGCGGAGCGGTGGTGTCGGGTTCCGGTGCCCGGCGGTGCGCTGGTGTTCCGCTGCCGTGACGGCGGTCCGTTGCAGGAGTGGCGGCTGTCCCGCGCGCCGGTGTGGTTCGTTGACAACGTCGAGCGCGGCGGGGCGGGGCCCGGTGACCAGGCCGAGCGCACCTGGCGCGAGTTGGTGCCTCACCAGGTGCTCGACCGCCTCGTCGGCCCCGCCGACCTTCCTTGGCGGAACGCGGTCGCGGCTGATCTGCGTGCTGCGGTCGAACACACCGACGTCACGCACTCGGGATGGTCCGCGCTGGCCGAACACGCTCCGCGCGCAGGCGGGGTCACGCGGGTGCGGCTCACCGGCGGACTGCTGACCGGAGAACGACTCGCGGCGACGCGCAACCGGCCCTTCCACCCGACTGCCCGCGCGGTGTCGGGCTGGTCGACAGCGGAGCTGGCCACCTACGGACCGATGCGACCGGAACCGCTCGGGTTGCGGTGGGTCGCCGTGCGCCGCGACCGGCTACGGCACGGCGAGGACACCACATCGGACGCCATCGCCACACTGCTGCTCGGACAGTCCGAACAGGATCTACTATCCGACGCCATGCGGGCGTCTGGTGTGGACGCTGCCGCGTACCAGCCGATCCCGATGCATCCGTGGCAGTTCGAGCGGGTGCTCCCGGTTGAGTGGGCCGACGAGATCGCCGATCGCGACGTCGTGCCGTTGGACTGCGTACTTGGCCGGTTCCATCCGACCGCGTCGCTCCGCACCCTGGCCACCGTCGCGGACCCGGCCAGCGTCACCGCCCCGGAGCCCGCGGTCCACGTCAAGCTCCCGCTCGGTGGCAGCACGGCCAGCGTCGCCACTTTGGGTGCGGCTCGTCTGTTGCCGCCGCGCTACCTGGACAACGGCGACAAGGCGCAACGCACCCTGCGCTGGTTGCTGCGCACCGATCCGGCGCTCGCGAGCCGGGTCGCGCTGTGCGACGAGCGCACGTGGTGCGGCTGGCACGCCAACGCCGCTGACGAGTTCGCTGACCGGCCGGGACAGCTCGCCGCGCAGGTCCGCCGCTACCCGGGCGACGTCGTTGTCGACGACACGATTGCCATGCCAATGGCGGCACTCGCGGCCCACGAATGGTGCCAGCTGGCGCCCGCGTTGGGCGTCGAGGACCCGGTCGCGTTCTTCCGCGACCTCGCAGCCGCGTTCTGCGCCATGACGTTCGCGTTCCTTGGCAACGGCGTGCTCCCGGAGCTGCACGGTCAGAACGTCGTCGTGGTGTTCCCGACGAGCGACAACGCTACTGCCGAGTCGACGCGAAGACGTCCAACGAGCGCACCTCGTTTCGTGCTGCGGGACCATGACACCGTGCGGCTGTGCCCGCGGTGGATGGCCGCAGCGGGCACGCCCGATCCGGGTTACCGCATCAAACCCGGCGCGCCGCAGTCGCTGTGCCTCGACCAGCCGGAAACCCTGATCGGCTACGCGCAGAGCCTCGGCTTTCAGGTCAACCTCTACGGCATCGCGGACGCGCTCGCCCGGCACTACGAGCTGGACGAACGGGTCTTCTGGCGGGTGCTCACCGACGTCATCGTCGCTGGTATCGACGCGGCGGTGCGGGACGACGCGCGCGACACGCTGCGCGCCGTGCTGCTTGACGCGCCCGAGTGGCCGAGCAGGCAGGTACTGGGTCCGCTGTTGCGCGCGGGTCGGAGCAACGGCGTCAGTATGCCTGCCGCCACCGGTCGAGTGCCGAATCCGCTGTCGCCAACGGTAGTGCGCCGATGACGCCATTCGCAGGACCTCGGGGCGGTCACCTCGCGAACGGACGCGGCCGATGAGCGCCACGACACTCACCACGCGCGAGCGCGCCGAGCACGCGACGCAGCAGCGGTTGCTGAACGCCTACCTGCGGGAGTCCGGCCGTATCCCCACCGAGACGGGTGACGGCCTCGTTCGGGTGCCGCTCAGCGGAGAGTGCGCCATCGTCGTCGCGCTGCGCGTCCGCTCGGAGTGCGGGCATCACTGTTACGGCGACGAGGTGTGGCTCGAGCGTCCGGGCATCGCGCGGCAGCGGGTGAGCCACCGCGAGATCGTCACGCTGTTGCTCGATGAGGTCGCCACGCTTGCGGGTGTCGTCGTCTGCGGGGGTGATGTCGGCGGCGAGGGTGACGGTCGTGCGCTGGCGCGCCAGATCGAGAGCAGCACCGCCGCGACCGAGCGGTACCTGGCCGCGCCACCCGCGCCAGGCGCCGGCCCGACGCGCCAGGCCGAACAGTCGTTGCGCTTCGGACATCCGTTCCACCCCACCCCGAAAAGCATCGACGGGTTCGGCGACGACCTGCCGCGCTACGCCCCCGAGCTGGGCGCGGACTTCCGGCTGCACTGGTTCGCGGTTCGCACGGATGCGCTGCTGGAACGCCGTGTCGCGCCTGGTCCGTGGGCGCCGCCGGACGTCGAACGCCACGTGCCAACCGGCTACGCACCGCTGCCCGCGCACCCATGGCAGGCCGCCTACCTCATGCCGAGGGTGGCCGAGTTGATCGCGGCAGGCACCGTGATCGCACTTGGCGAACGTGGCGGCCGTGTCTACCCGACGTCCTCGGTGCGCACGGTGTGTGATCCGGCGTTCTCGACGTCCTGGAAACTGCCGCTCCACGTGCGGATCACCAACTTCGTCCGCACTAACCCGATCGAGCACCTAAGCCGGGCCGCCGACGCGAGCGCGTTGGTCGCCCGGCTGCGGCCACGGTGGCGGTACGAGCGGTTCGGGGTGTTGCTGGAGACCGGCTACCGCACCATCGACCCCACTCTGGTGGGTGACGACCTCGCGGCCGACACCGCCGTGGTGTTCCGGCAGCTCACCGACGACCGGTACACACCCCGCGTGGTGGCTGGCCTGCTGGAAGAACGCAACGACGGCGTGCCCGCCGTGATCGACGACATCCGCCGCTCTGGCGGCTCGTCGTCGGAGTGGTTGCGGCGCTACCTCCGGGTGTCGCTGCTGCCGCTGTTGGACGTCTTTGAGCGCGAGGGCGTCAGCTTCGAGGCACACGTGCAGAACAGCCTCCTGCACACCGAGGATGGCTGGCCCGAACGCTTCTGGGTGCGCGACATGGAAGGAACCAGCGTCAGCACTGCGCGATGCTGCGATGTGGATAGTGAGAGTCCACTGTGGTACTCCGACGACGAAGCCTGGTTGCGGCTGCGGTACCACGCGGTGACCAACCACTTAGGGCACCTCATCGCCGTAATCGGCAGGCACGCCCACGGCGAACGTCCGCTGTGGACGACCGCACGTGAGCTGTTGCGCAGCGAGGGTGGCGCGCTAGGGAACGAACTCGTCACCGCGCCGACCATGCCTGCCAAGGCCAACCTGCTCAGCCGATTCGCCGGGCGCGGTGAACGGCCGCTCTACGTAGACATCCCCAACCCGCTCTTCCAGGTGAGCACATGAGGACTGCGGACAAGTCCGAAGGATTAGACCCGACCGCCGACGTGATCGAGCGAGCGCTGCGTGCGCCGTCCTTTATCGCCGCACGTCGCCGGGTGTTCCGGCAACTGCTGGAGTCACTGGTGTACGAAGACGCGCTCACCCATCACACCGGGGATAACGGTGAGTCCGTAGTGGACGGCGCAGACTCCGCCGGACTACCGGTACGTTACGTGTTCCGCGCCCGCAGGCGCTTCGGCTTCGACCGCGTCGCGCTCTCCCCGCAGCCGGTGCGACGGCACGTTGTGGACGGCAGCGCGGAAGCCGAGTCGATCACCCGGTTCCTCGCCGAGGCCGGGGACGCGCTGCTCGCCGAACCGGAATGCCTGGCCAGGTTCGCCGACGAGCTGGAACGCACTCTGCTCAACGACGCGCTGGCCCGGTACGTGGCCGAGGAACGCGGCGACCTGCTCCGTGATGCCGACTACGACCACCTGGAATCCATCGTGCTCGACGGCCACCGCTACCACCCCGCGTTCAAATCGCGGGTCGGCTTCGACCCGGCGGACAACCTGGCCTTCGGACCGGAGTTCGCCGCCGATATCCGTCCACTGTGGCTGGCAGCGCATCGATCGATCACCGAAGTGACGCTGTCGAACGCCGTGTCCGAACCGGACCTCGTCGCGACGCAGCTCGGTCCGATCGCGACGTCCTTTCACGACCAACTGCGCGCCGACGGCCTCGCGCCAGCGGACTACACGCTGCTGCCGGTCCACCCCTGGCAATGGCGAGAACACCTGGCCACCGCGTTCGCGGACCAGCTACGCACCAGGCAGCTCGTCGTGCTCGGCGAGGATCCACACGCCTCTCGCGCGCAACAGTCGATCCGCACACTGGCATGCCGCGACGCACCGGAACGTCCGTACCTCAAGCTGTCGTTGTCGCTGGTCAACACCTCCACCAGCCGCGTGCTCGCGCCGCACACCGTCCGCAACGCGCCGCCGATCTCGGACTGGCTTCGACGGCTCATCGACGGCGACCGCTTCCTGCGTGACGAGCTGCGGCTGATCGTCCTCGGCGAGGTCATGGGCAGCGCCGTCACGCCCGAACCACCGGCCGAGTTCGCCCGGCCCGCCACTTACGGCACGCTGGCCTGCATCTGGCGTGAAAGCCTGCATGGCTTCCTCGCACCCGGCGAACACGCGGTGCCGTTCACCGCGCTGACCGCCAGCGAGCGCGACGGCACACCGTTCGTCGACGACTGGTTCCGTAAGCACGGCGCTCGTGAGTGGACACAGCGACTTGTCGATATCACGGTGATCCCGTTGCTGCATCTGTTGTTCCGGCACGGCGTGGCCTGCGAGTCGCACGCCCAGAACATGGTCTTGATCCATCGCGACGGCATGCCGGAACGCATCGCGCTCAAGGACTGCCACGACGGCGTGCGGTTCAGCCGCGCACTACTGTCCTATCCGGACGGGTGTCCGCCGCTGGCCAGTCCGCCGCCGCATCACGTCAACGCGAACTCCTTTGTGGAGACCGACGACGTCGACCTCGTCACCGACTTCCTGCTGGACGCATTCTGCTTCATCAATCTCGGTGAACTTGGCGGGTTCCTTGACGACGCCGGGCTGCTGCCCGAGCGCGAGTTCTGGACAATCGTGCGCGACGGCATCGCCGCCTACCAGGCACGGTTCCCGGAGTTAGCCGAGCGGTTCGCGCTGTTCGACGTCGGCAAGCCGACGGTCGCGGTCGAGAAGCTGACCACCCGCAGGCTGCTCACCGACACCGAACTGCGGCTGCACCACGTACCCAACCCGCTAGCGCAGCCAAGCGACCATGACTGACCCGCTCACCCACCGCGCACCCGACGACGACCCGGTCTGCCGGTACGGCTACGACCTTGCTGCGCTGCGGAAACACGTCGCGGACGTCGTGGCCACGCTGCCGGAACGCTGTCGCATGTTCTACGCCATGAAGGCCAACAGCGCCGCCCCGATCCTGCGGACGCTCGCGCCGCTGGTGGCCGGGTTCGAGGTGGCCTCCGGCGGCGAGGTCGCGAAGGCACGAGGCGCAGGCGACGTCCCGCTCCTGTTCGGCGGCCCGGTCAAGGCCGACCGCGAGATCGCCGACGCGCTCCGCGTGAACGTCACCCGCTTCCACGTCGAGAGCCCGCTGGAACTGCACCGCATCAACGCCGTCGCCGCGGCGCACGGCGTCACCGCCGAGGCGCTGCTTCGCGTGAACCTCGCCGGGCCGTTCCCCACCGCGACGGTGGCCATGGCGGGGCGGCCGACGCAGTTCGGCATCGAGGAGCCCGCGCTGGCCGAGGCCGTCACCACCGCGCGGTCACTGCCGCACCTGCGGCTCACCGGGTTCCACCTGCATTCGCTGTCCAACAACCTCTCCGCCGACGCGCACCTCGATCTGCTGCGGTTCTACCGCGACACCGTCACCCGTTGGGAGGACGAGTTCGACCTGCGCTGCGCGGTGCTGAACGTCGGCGGCGGCATTGGCGTCAACTACGCTGACCTCGACGCGCAGTTCGACTGGCCGCGCTTCGCCGAGGGGCTGGCCGAGCTGGTGACGACGTTCCCGGCGCACTGGCGCGAGATCGACTTCGAGTGCGGCCGGTACCTGGTCGCCGCGTGCGGGCGGTACGCCGTCGAGGTAATGGACGTCAAACGCAACCACGGCGTCGACTACGCGCTGGTGCGCGGCGGCACGCACCATTTCCGGCTACCGGTGTCGTGGCAGCACAGCCACCCGTTCACCGTGGTGCCGGTCGAGGCATGGCCGCCAGGCCTGCCGCGCCCCGCCACGAACGGGCCAGTCACCGTGGTGGGTGAGCTGTGCACGCCGAAGGACGTCCTCGCCCGCGACGTCCCGGTGCGCATCCGGGCCGGGGACGTGCTGGTGTTCAGCCACGCGGGCGCATACGGCTGGGAGATCTCCCACCACGACTTCCTGTCGCACCCGCACCCGGAGCACGTCTTCCTGGGTTAGACGACGTCCTCGGCGTCCCGGATCGTGTACGCGTACCCCTGCTCCGCGAGGAAGCGCTGCCGGTGGGCGGCGTAGTCCGCGTCGACGGTGTCGCGCGCGACCACGGAGTAGAAGTGCGCCTGCCTACCGTCCGCCTTGGGCCGCAACAGCCGTCCGAGCCGCTGGGCCTCCTCCTGCCGGGAACCGAACGTCCCCGAGATCTGCACCGCGACGGCGGCTTCTGGCAGGTCGATGGAGAAGTTCGCGACCTTCGACACCACCAGCGTCGGGATCTCGCCCTGCCGGAACGCCTCGAACAGCCGCTCCCGCTCGGCATTGCGGGTGGAGCCCTTGATCACCGGCGCGTCCAGCTCGGCGCCGATCTCGTCCAACTGGTCCAAATAAGCCCCGATGACCAGCACCGACTCCCCGGCGTGTTTCTCAACGATGGAGCGGATCACCGGCACCTTGGTGTGCGCCGTTGAGCAGATCCGGTACTTCTCGTCGGACTCAGCGGTCGCGTACGCCATCCGCTCCGCCTCGGTCGGCGTCACCCGCACCTCGATGCACTCGGCGGGCGCGATCCAGCCCTGCTGCTCGATGTCGCGCCACGGGACGTCGAACCGCTTCGGCCCGATCAGCGAGAACACGTCGCCCTCGCGGCCGTCCTCGCGCACCAGCGTCGCGGTCAGCCCGAGTCGTCGGCGGGACTGCAGGTCCGCCGTCATCCGGAACACCGGCGCGGGCAGCAGGTGCACCTCGTCGTAGATCATCAACCCCCAGTCGCGGGAGTCGAACAGCTCGAGGTGCCGGTACACGCCCTTCGTCTTGCGGGTCAGCACCTGGTACGTCGCGATGGTGACCGGCCGGATCTCCTTGCGCTCACCGGAGTACTCGCCGATCTCGTTCTCCGTCAACGACGTCCGCGCGAGCAGCTCCCGTTTCCACTGCCTGCCAGCGACGGTGTTGGTGACCAGGATCAACGTCGTCGCCGACGCCTGCGCCATCGCGGCAGCGCCGACCAGCGTCTTGCCCGCGCCACACGGCAGCACGACCACGCCGGAGCCGCCCGCCCAGAAGGCGTCCGCCGCCTGCCGCTGGTAGTCGCGCAGCGTCCAGTCCGTCTCGTCCAGCGCCATCGGGTGCGCCTCGCCATCGACGTACCCGGCAAGGTCCTCGGCGGGCCAACCGACCTTGAGCAGCGCCTGCTTGAGCCTGCCTCGCTCGGACGGGTGGACGATCACGGTGTCGTCGTCGATGCGGTCGCCCAGCATCGGCGCGATCTTGCGGGACCGCAGCACCTCCTCGAGCACCGCGCGATCCGTCGTCGCCATCACAAGGCCGTGCGCCGGATGGTTGGTGATCTGCAACCGCCCGAACCGCGCCATGGTGTCCACGACGTCGATCAGCAGCGGCTGCGGCACGGGGAAGCGGGTGAAGTTGGTCAGCGCGTCGACGACCTGCTCGGCGTCGTGGCCAGCCGCGCGGGCGTTCCACAGCGCGAGCGGCGTGATGCGGTAGGTGTGCATGTGCTCCGGCGCGCGCTCCAGCTCGGCGAACGGCGCGATCGCCACCCGCGCGTCATCCGCGCGGTCGTGGTCGACCTCGAGCAGCACGGTCTTGTCCGACTGGACGATCAGCGGGCCATTCACACTCCCAACTTATACGTCCTCAGCCGTCAGGCGTCGCTGTGCGGCACCAGCGCGCTGACGTCGATGCGTCTGCGCACGATCCCGCCGTCGTGCATGAGGTCCGCCACCCGCTGCAGCCGGACGGCGTTGAGTGACGTCGGGAACGTGCCGAGCGCGACGAGCGCCGCCGCCGTCTTGTCAAGGAAGGAGAACGATCCGAGGATGTCGCGCACCTCGGTGGTGTCCTCCGCGAGCTGCTGCGCCTCGGTCAGCACATCGCGGAACACCGCGAACGACGTCGGATACTTCGCCGCTTTCGTTCCGGTGGCCACGTAGCTCGACATCGGGAAGTCCAGCATCGCGCCGCGTGCCGTGTCGGTCACGATCCGCGCGCCGAACTCCTGCTGCGCGCGGCTGATGTCCGGTTCGGTCAGCCATGCCGCGTCGATCTCCCGCGTGCGGAGCGCGGCCATCATCGCGTCGAACGGCATGGCGGTGAACTGGATCGCGTCGGGGTCGACACCCTCGGTCGCCAGCCGGGAGCGGGTGGTGAGCATGCCGAGCCCGCCGAGGCGGTCCACCGCGATCCGGGGCGCTGGCTTCGCCGTCGGCTCGTCGTAACCGGTGCCGGGCAGCGTGACCAGGCCCATCGTGTCGGGGCCCGCGATGTAGGCCTCGCCCTGGAGTTGGACGTCCGCGCCGTTCGCGACCGCCTTGAGGACGGCGACGTTGCCGGTGAACGCGACGTCGACCTTGTCTTTCCACAACGCCGTGAGCGCGCGCTGCTGGCTCGACTGCTCGACGAGCCGGACCGTCAGCCCCGAGCTTTCGAACATCTGGTGCCGCACGGCGAGCCGCAGCGGCGCGGTGGCGATCGCGCGGGTGACGGCGACGCGCAATGTCGCCAGCTCCACGGAACTATGCCGCCGTTCGGGTGAGATCACTGAACAAGATGCCAACACCGCGAGGAGCATGATCATGACGCCGAGGCGGTGACGGTGCGGCGGACCATGGCTCGTCGTGCGCCGCATGCAGACCTTCCGCTCTCGGCAGTTGTGCAGGTGTCCGGCGATTCTATCGGCTCAGCGCGCGCTGTAATCCGCCTTTCGTGGCACCTCGCGCCGCCGCCGAGCGTGATCAACACGGCGTTCCAGCACGTGCTGATGCACGGGACACGCCCTTTTCGGGAACAACCGGGGCAGCTACTCTCCAGCTACCGCTGCCCCGCACAGCGCGACAACGAAGTCTGGTGCGGCGACCGTGGTCCCAGTGGACGAGTTGAGAAGATCCGAGAAGGACAGCAGTGTGCCCCGACGCGCGACCGCTCACCCCGATGACGCGACGCGACGCGCCTCGGCGGGATCGGCCGAGAGTGAGGGCAAGAGCACGTGGCGTGAGCCACGCTCTCGGCTGCGCTGGCTGAGCCCCGGCGTCACCGGTGGCCGGTGGCGGCTGCGGAACTGGTCATTGCGCACCAAACTCACCGCCGCGCTGCTCGTGCCGACCATGACCGCCCTCGTGCTGATCGGGATGCGGTTCCACAGCCAGGTGGCATCGGCGGGTGAGCTGGCCGAGCTGTCCGCGCAGGTGCACACCGACACCGCCGTCGCATCGTTGGTGCACGTCCTGCAGCGGGAACGCGACCTGACCGTCCGCCACATCGCGCGCGGCAGGCAGGGCACACCCGCCGAGCTGGCGAAGCAACGCGACCGCGTCGACAAGGAACTCGGCGACTTCAGCAAGGTGGTCGCCGCCTCCAAGGCGGAGCTCACTCCCGACGCGACGGACCGCTTCGAGACGCTGCGCGAACGCCTCGACGACCTGTCCAAGCTGCGGTACGGCGCGCAGCACGCTGCCTACCCCGCCGACGCGGTGCTGCGGTCGTACAGCGAGTTGATATCCACGCTACTGTCCTCGCGGGAGCAGTCCGTCGCCACGATCAACGAACCGGAGCTGGTGCGGCTGCAACTGGCTGGCTCCGCGGTGTCGCGGGTGAAGGACCAGCTGTCGGTCGCCCGCGCGATCGTCGCGGAGGCGCTGGTCAAAGGCTCGCTCAGCTCCGACAGGGAACGGCGACTCAGCGCGGCCACCGCGGAGGCCGAGGCGTGGCGCACCGACTTCCGCAAGTTCGCGACACCGGCGCAGCAGCGGACGTACGAGGATACCGTCACCGGCCTGATCGTCGACCAGCGCAACGACATCATCGAGTCGGCGCTGGTCCGCACCGAGACCGGCCAGTCGTTCGACGGTCTCGATCCCGCGCGCTGGGAGACGTCGTCGACCTACACGATCAACCTCGTCCGCAAGGTCGAGGAGGCGTTGCTTGTCCAGACGCAGCAGCGGACCGAGGCGCTCGCCGCCGACGCCAGGACCGCCGCCCTCCGCGACAGCGCGATCGTCATCGGCGTGTTGCTGATCGCGATGCTGCTCGCGCTGGTCATCGCGCGGTCGTTGCTGCGGCCGTTGCGCACCTTGCGCAGCACCGCGCTCGAGGTGGCGGAGTACCGGCTGCCCGCCGCGGTGCACGGGCTGCTCGTCGATCCGCACGCCGCGCGGTCGGCTACCGTCGCCCCGGTCCCGGTGAACAGCAACGACGAGGTCGGCCACGTCGCCCGCGCGTTCGACGCGGTGCACGGCGAGGCGATCCGGCTCGCCACCGAGCAGGCCGAGCTGCGCAGCAACGTCAACTCGATGTTCGTCAACCTGTCGCGGCGCGGGCAGGAGCTGGCCGACCGGCAGCTCGACATGCTCGACCGGATGGAGGCCGAGGAACAGGACCCGGACACGCTGGCCTCGTTGTTCGAGCTGGACCACCTCGCGACGCGGTCGCGCCGGATCTGCGAGAACCTGCTGGTGCTGACCGGCAACGATTTCGCAAGGATGCTGCCGGGCACCGTGGCGACGTCCGAGGTGATCGGGGCTGCGCTGTCCGAGATCGAGCAGTACCAGCGGGTGGAGCTGGCGTCGGTGCCGGACGTCGCGGTGCGCGGCGACGTCGTCAGCGACGTGGTGCACGTGATCTCCGAGCTGCTGGAGAACGCCACCAACGGCTCACCGCAGGAGACCGTGGTCACGCTGTCCAGCTCGGTCGCCAAGAACGGCGCGTGGCTCATCGAGATCACCGACAGCGGGCCGGGCATGTCGCAGGAGGCGATCGACTCGGCCAACGCGCGGCTCGCCGAGTTGCCGGAGATCGACGTCGAGGCGTCCCGGAAGATGGGGCTGTACGTCGTCGGCAGGCTGGCGCAGCGCAACGGGCTCGAGGTGCGGCTGCGGCACGCGCCGACCGGCGGGCTGACGGCGTCCGTGCTTGTGCCGGCGCAGGTGATCGGCGAGCTGTCCGATGAGACCGAGCGCGGGCCGTCGACCGAGCCGGGCAGGCGGCCGGAGTGGCTGGACACCGTCACGGTGCGGTCGCGCAAGAACCAGGGGTCCGGGCCGCCGAAGCGCGCGCCGGTGGTGACCCAGCGGTCGATGCACTCCGACGAGGGCGCCGCCCACCACCCGCTAGACGACGACCAGCCCACCGAGCGGCTTCCGGTGTACAAGGACCTGCTGACAAGGTGGTTCCGCGAGGGCGATGACGAGCCGGAGCTGCCGGGGCTGTACACCGGGCCGTCGCGTCCGGTGTGGTCGTTGCCGGAGGGGGAAGCCGGAGACGCGGCGGCGTCGGCCGAGGCTTCGGTTGCTGGCGAGGCGTCGGCCGAGCCGTCTGCGGGTGCTGGCGCCCAGCCGGATCGCGCTGACGTCCGCGGTCAGTCGGACGCTGCCGAGCGGGACGGCGGGGTCGCGGTGCCGGAGTGGTCGATGGAACCGTCGGCGGAGTCGGATTCACCCGAGGACGTGGCGGCCGACTCCGGGCCGGGCGCGATCACCAAGCCGAAGATGCGGCCCGTGCGGAAATCGACAATCGAGGCGGAAACCGTCCTGGACTCGTTCTTCGATGCGGTGCTGGACGCCGAGCCCGCTCCGTCCGCTGGCGCCGACGTCGCGTCCGAGTCCACGAGTGCCGACGTCGCGTCCAGGTCCACCGACGATGGCGAACCAGCAGCGGCGTCCGATGGCGCGGAACACCTTGCCGAGTTCGCCACGCCGTCGCCCTACGCGGACGCGCCATCGTCCGAATGGGACACAACGCCCGAACGGGACGCGGCGCCCGACGTCGCGACCACTGCCGACTACGACGCGGCCGACCACGACGCGGAGGACGCTGCCACCGGCGACAACTCCGGCTTGCTCGCCGTGCTCGACGCGGTCACCGGCCGCAGCAAGCGGGTCGTCTCCGATCTTGCGTCGCACCTCGCGCCCAGCGAGTCGGGTTACCCGACATCCGAAACGTCCGGGCGGTTCGCCGAGCCGGTTTCGCAATGGTGGGTGGACGATCGCGAGCCGGCCGCCGCCGAGCCGCAGTCAGCGACCGCGCCTCCCGACGTGCCGGAACACGTCGGTGAGCCGCAGCAGGCCGTCGCGCCGGACACGGCCGTCGAACCGGAGCGCGACGCCGAGCCGGAACCGGCATCTGACCCCGACGACTACGCGGCCGAGTCCACGTTCGTGCCACGGTTTCGGCCGGCGCCTGACGCGGTGCCGGTGTCGTCGTACCCGCACGCACCGGACACAAAGGACGTACTGCGCGAAGGTGTCAACGGGTTCGAACCGGCGTCCGCATCGGACGACGTCGAACCGTCCGTGGCGCCGTCCACATGGGAGCCAGAGCCAGCTGAGCGGCCGGCGGGGTCCACGATGTGGACGTACCAACCGGATGATGCGGCCAATGGGGTGAACTCTGCGGACATTGGTGTGTCGCGATCGGCCGCCGAATTCGCGCCGCCATCACAGGGTGAACTCGATCTCGCCGAGGCGGATCTCGACGCTCCTCATGTGGGTGACACCGACCGGCCCGACCCGGCATCCGACCTGCTCAGCGGAGATCTCGACGTTGCGACAGACGTTGACGACGTGTCCATGCCAACCGATGTCATTTCACGGGCGCCCGACGCGGTTCGGAGCAGGATGCGCAGCCTGTCGGAGGGCATGCAGCGGGCTCGACAGGGCAGCGATGGGGAATACGCTAATTCGGGTCAACGGGCCACCGTGGGCGTGGGACAGCAATGGCTCGATGAACGAGTCGGATCAGGAGGCAAGGAGGGATAGTGACATCGTCCGCTGGGCAGTCAACCGGGACCATTGACTCGCTGCTCACGGACTTCGCACGACGAGTTGACGGGATCGCGCACGCGGTTCTCGTGGGATACGACGGGCTGCCGCTGGCGGCGTCCGCTGAGCTGCCGAGGGACCGAGCCGAGCAGCTGTCCGCGATCGCGTCCAGTCTGATGTACATGGCGGGAAGCGCGGCGGACTGCTTCACCGGGGGCGCGGTGAACCAGACCGTCATCGAGATGGAGCGGGGGTATCTGTACCTCATGTCGGTGCACGATGGCGCCGTTGTCGCCGCGTTGGCTTCGCCGAGGTCCGAACTGGCAACGGTGGCCTACGAGATAGCCATGTTGACCGAGTCGCTGGTCGACAAGGTGCCACGCGCAGCGCACCAAGCACAGGGTGACAAGGGGGCACGACGATGATGAACATGACGAACAACGACGAGGCGAGCTTCTATCCGGTGCAGGATCAGGCGCCTGTCGTGCCGCCCGCGCAACGGCAGGTCTCGCTCGCCCGGCCGTACGCGCGCACGCGCGGCCGCACCCGCCCGGATCGCAACCTCCCGTTGGAAGCGACGGTCACCACCAGCGAGCGGGGCAGACGTTACGACGGCGTGCGCGCCGTGGAACACCGCACCATCTGCGACTTCTGCGTGCACGCCCGCACGGTGTCGGACATCGTCGCCGAGCTGGGACTGCCGCTCGGCGTGGTGAAGGTGATCGTGGCGGACATGGCCGAGGCAGGGCTGGTGAACGTCCACCAGCCGGGACTGGCGTTCGGCGACAAGTCGTCTCGTGAGTTCACCGAACGCCTACTCCGCAGCCTCCACGAGCTGTAAGCCGGGAGGTCCGGCGCGGGTTTCGGCGAGTCTCACCGTATCCCGCGCGAGTCTCACCTTATTGGCCGCGAGTTGCACCTTGTTGGCCGCGAGTTGCACCTTCCGGGGGCGCGAGTTCCGGGTTGTGGTGCGGTGAGTTCTGACGTCCGGTGGGGTTTGTTCCGACTTACGGTGCTCAAACACATGCCGTCCCGAACGGGGGGCACGGCGTCGGGAGTGACGGACACGGCGTGCTGAACGGGGGACACGGCGTCGGGAACGGGGGACACGGCGTGCTGAGCGGGGGACACGGCGTGCGAAGGGGGCGCTCAGTCGTCGACCAGGGCGGCGGACGTGATGCGGTGGAGGGGGAAGCGCTCGGCGCTGTCGCCCTCCAACATCCCGACGGAGAGCCGCACCGGCGTGACGACGCGCTGCGTCGCGGTGCCGTGGGCGTCGACCAGTCCGATCCAGACCTGCTGCCCGCCGCGCGCGGCCTCGCTGAGCAGCGCGAGCGTCGCCGACGTGTCCCCGGTGCCGGACGCGTTGCGGACACCCGCGCCGTGGCGGGAGGCGGCGGCGCGGTCGCCTGCTTTGATCCGTTCCACCACGTCAGCGACCTGCCGCGCGCCGCCGCCACGCGACGCGCGAGCGGCGCGGTTGCGCGCGGGAATCCGCCGACCGGGTTGTCGCAGGTCGATCACCCGACCGTCCGGGCCTTCCGCCGCCGGGGTGAAGCCATGCTCGCGCAGGCCGGTCATGACGTCGCCCAGCGGTAGGTCGCTGACGACGACCGTCGGCGCGATCGCCCGCAGGCGGAGCGCCGCGGCGGCGGGACCGGCCAGGACCTCCGCGAGCAGCGCCTCGTCGTCGCACCGCAGGAACGACGCACACGCACCGCCGCGCAGCCTGCCGTGACGGCGGGCGACGTCGTCGATCAGATACGTCAACGACTGGGGCACCGGCGTCGCCGACCGCGACGCGAACAGCTCATGCAGCTCGGCCGCCGTCCGTCCGGTGTCCAGCGCGCGGCGCACGGACGCCTCGCTGACCCGGTACACCGTCGCGTGCCCGGTGGACTCCGCGTCCGCGACCGCGTTGACCTCGGCGGCAAGCGACGGCTCCAGCGGACCTGGCGCGACCACGGTGAGGTCGGCCTGCACCAGCACGTGGTCCACCGGCTCCGGCATCGCACCGGCCATCGCGTCCGCCGCGCGGCTGCGGTGGTCGTCGTCGGATTCCGTCTCGCTGTCGATCAGCAACGCCCGCGCCGCCGTCGTGGCCGCGCCGAGGGCCACGAGCCCCAGCGCGGTCGCCTCGGACACAGTCCAGCGCACGATGTCGTCGCGCAGCCTGCCGCCGCGCCGGGGCGCGTGCCACGCCAGGTAGCCGGCCAGGCTCTCGACGTCGACACCGGTGCCGGGCGGCAGCTCGGCGAGCGCGCGCAGCACACGGCGCCGGACGACCGGCGCGAGCGGGCGACGCAACCGCTCGGACAACGGCGTCGGTGGCTTGTCGGCGGCGCCACCGGCGGCGCCACCCGACGCGGCGGCAGGCACCGCACCACCCGTCGCACCACCCGCACTCGCCTGCCGCCCCGCCGCCGTGCCGTACGCCAGCCCCGGCAGCCGGGGCAGCGCCAGCCACGTGTCGGCCAGCAACGCCCACTGTCCGGACGGCGGCGCGGCCAGCCACGTGTCGGTCAACGTCGTCGGCACCCAGACGGCGTCCTCGTCCCTGCTCTCCGCGACCAGCCCCGCGCCGACGACCAGCTCCGCGAGCAGCACCGCGCGCGGCTCGTCGACGTCGAACTCCCGCATCATCCGGCGGATCTCCCGCACACCGAGCCCGCCCGCCTTGAGCACCGACGGCGGCTCCCGGCCCCACGACTCCAGCACGTCGCCGACGTGGCGCAGCAGCGACATCGCCTCGCCCGCCGCCGTCTGATCCACAGTGGGGTGCTCGCGGGTGGCCAGCGACGGCGGCGCCAAGACAGACGCCCGGAACGCCCCGCCGCGCAGATGCACGCCGAGCTGGCGAGGCAGTTCCACGGTCGTCGCGTCCCGGCGCATCAGCAGGCCGCGCGCGAGCAGCCGCTGCACCGGCGTGGTCGCCTCAGCCAGCGGGACGTCGACGGACGCGTCCCGGCTGGTGCCGACCGGCGGACCGGCGGCGAGCGTGTCCAGCAGCGACCGCTCCTCCTCGGACACCTCCGCGAGCGCGGCGTCGAGGTCGACGTCGTCGAGCGCGGGCAGCGAACGGCCGAGCCCAGCCGGGTACGGCCCGAGGACGTCGCGGGCGGCGGGCACGACCGCGATGCCGTTCCCGGCGTCCCATGCGAGCGCCAGCGTCCGTAGCCGCTCCACCGACCCCGGCGTGCCGAGCAGCTCGGCGACGTCGGACACCGCGACCGGCGTGGTGTCGGCGTCGAGCAGCAGCAGGGCCTCCAGCGTGGCCAGCGTCGCGGAGTCCAGCTCCTCGCACGCGCGCGTTACCGACCCCGGCGTGCCCGCGCGGGTGGCGAGCACGGTGGAGTCAGGGGGCGGGGGAGTGGCGAGGTCGCGCCTGGCAAGCAGGAGCGCGGCCAGTTCGTCGGGCGTGGCCGACCGGAGCGCCGCTGCCAGGGAGACCGCCGCCGAGTCGTCAGCCGCGTGCATCACATCAAACGATACCGACCAGCATCCGCCGCGGCCCGTGACGGCAGACTAGAATCCGATCGCACCAAGACACGTCAGGACGCGGAGGAGCAACGTGGCGAAGGCGAAGAAGGTGGCGAAGGACCGGATCGACCCGTCGTGGCCGGAGGCACGGGACGGCGAGCACCCGGTGAGCGAGCTCGCCGCTGACCGACAGGGATCGCTGTCGCCGTTCGGTGAGGTCAGCTTCCCGCTCGAGCGGGTGCCCTACGAGCACCCGGAAACCGAGATCAATAAAACTCCCTGATCGCGGGCACGATAGGGTTCCCCCAGACCTAATCGGCGCTCATTCTCGCGGAGTCTCACATGGCTGTCCCCGGTCCTGGCTATTCGATCACCGTTCGCGTTGACGCTCCCGCCGCGTCGAGTACCGCGGGCGACCTGACTACGGCGGTTGGCCAGGTCGGCGGGGTGCTGACCGCGTTCGACATCGTCGAGTCGCATACCGACCGCATCGTCGTCGACATCAGTGCCAACGTCATCGACGCCGAGCACGCGGACGGCGTCACCGACGCGCTGGAGCAGTTGGCAGGCGTGCGGGTGCGCAAGGTCTCCGACCGCACCTTCCTGATCCACCTCGGCGGCAAGATCGAGGTCAACTCGAAGGTCGCGCTGCGCAACCGTGACGACCTCTCCCGCGCCTACACGCCTGGCGTCGCGCGGGTCTGCCAGGCCATCGCCGCCAACCCCGAGGACGCCCGCAGGCTGACCATCAAGCGCAACACGGTCGCTGTCGTCACCGACGGCTCGGCGGTGCTCGGCCTCGGCAACATCGGACCGGCAGCCGCGCTGCCGGTGATGGAGGGCAAGGCGGCGCTGTTCAAGAAGTTCGCCGGGGTGGACGCCTGGCCGGTGTGCCTTGACACGCAGGACACCGAGGAGCTGATCCGCACGATCGAGCTGCTCGCGCCCACCTACGCTGGCATCAACCTGGAGGACATCGCCGCGCCGCGCTGCTTCGAGATCGAGGCGCGGCTGCGGGAGAAGCTGGACATCCCGGTCTTCCACGACGACCAGCACGGCACCGCGATCGTCGTCCTCGCCGCGTTGCGCAACGCGCTGCGGGTGGTCGGCAAGAACATCGAGGACTGCAAGATCGTCGTCTGCGGTGTCGGCGCGGCAGGGTCGGCCATCATCCGGCTGCTGCAGGCCAAGGGGCCGGGCGACATCGTGGCCGTCGGCAGGCGCGGCATCGTGCACACCGGGCTCGACGACATGAACTCCAACGTGCAGTGGATCGCCGATCACACCAACGCCGATGGCAAGCAGGGCAGCCTGCACGACGCCCTGGTCGGCGCGGACGTCTTCATCGGCGTGTCAGGGCCGAACCTGTTCGGGGCGGAGCAGGTCGCGACCATGGCGAAGGACTCGGTGGTGTTCGCGCTGGCCAACCCCGACCCGGAGATCGACCCGATCGAGGCGCAGCAGCACGCCGCCGTCGTCGCGACCGGCCGCAGCGACTACCCGAACCAGATCAACAACGTGCTCGCCTTCCCCGGCGTGTTCCGTGGCCTGCTCGACGCCCACGCGCACCAGATCAAGGACGAGATGATGGTCGCCGCCGCCGACGCCATCGCGGACGTCGTCGACGCCGACCGGCTGAACGCGGCGTTCATCGTGCCGAGCGTGTTCGACGCCGTCGTGGCGCCCGCGGTCGCCGACGCCGTGAAGAGCGTTGCCTTGCGTGAGGGATAGTGGTGGGGTGAGTGAACTCAGCCACGTCGACGAGTCGGGCGCGGCCAGGATGGTCGACGTCTCCGCCAAGGACCGCAGCACCCGCATCGCCACCGCGACCGGGGTCGTGCGCACCACGCGCGAGGTGATCGGACTCATCACCGAGGGTGGGCTGCCGAAGGGCGACGCGCTCGCGACCGCGCGCATCGCGGGCATCATGGGCGCCAAGCGCACGCCGGAACTCGTGCCGCTGTGTCATCCGCTGGCGATCTCCGGGGTCGAGGTGGAGTTCGACGTGCGGGACGCCGAGGTCGGCATCGCGGCCACCGTGCGCACCACCGACCGCACCGGGGTGGAGATGGAAGCGCTGACGGCGGTGACCGTCGCCGGGCTCACGCTGCACGACATGATCAAGGCCGTCGATCCTGCCGCCACGCTGGACGCGGTACGGCTGGACCGCAAGGAAGGCGGCAAGTCGGGCGTCTGGGAGAGGCCGGAGGGTCGCTGATGGGCGAGCTGAATGGTGAGCTGAACGGTGAGCGCCGTGCACGGGTGATCGTCGCGTCGAATCGAGCCGCGACGGGCGTGTACGAGGACACCACCGGCCCGGTCATCACCGACTGGCTCACCGAGCGCGGTTTCGACGTCGATCTGCCGGTCGTCGTTCCGGACGGCGACCCGGTCGGCGCGGCGCTGCGGGAAGCCGTCGCCGCAGGCGTGGGGGTCGCGATCACCACGGGCGGCACCGGCATCTCGCCGACCGACCGCACGCCCGAGGTGACGGCGCAGGTGCTCGACTACGAGGTGCCGGGGCTGGCCGACGCGATCCGGGCCGCCGGGTTGCCGACGGTGCCGACCGCCGTGCTGTCGCGCGGCAGGGCCGGGGTCGCTGGCGGCACGCTGATCGTGAACCTGCCCGGGTCGCGCGGCGGGGTGAAGGACGGCCTCGGCGTGCTGGACGACGTCCTTGAGCACGCGCTGTCGCAGCTGGCCGGTGGCGACCACGTCCGGGAGGACGCGGGCGCCGGGTCGGGTGGTGGTGCCGGTGTTGGCGCCGCGACTGGCGAGCCCGCTGCGGCGTCCACTGGCGTGCCTGAAAGCGCGACCCCCGCGGTAGCCCCCGAGCTTGCCGCGCGGGTCGTGCTGTCTCAGGTCACCGACCAATCGGTGTCGGTCGATGAACACGCCGCTGCCGTCGCTGACCGCACCGCTGGTGCGGTCGTCAGCTTCGGCGGAGTGGTGCGCGACCACGACGGGGGTCGTGACGTGCGTTCGCTGTACTACGAGGGCCACCCGCGTGCGGGCGACGTCCTGGACGACGTCGTGGCCGAGGTGACCGCTCGTCACTCGGGGGTCAGAGCGGTCGCGGTCAGCCACCGGATCGGTGACCTCGCCATCGGCGACGTCGCCCTGGCGTGCGCCGTGGCGGCCGCCCACCGGCAGGAGGCGTTCGCCGCCTGCTCAGACCTGGTGGACACCGTCAAGCAGCGGTTGCCGATCTGGAAACACCAGGTCTTCGCGGACGGCACCGACGAGTGGGTCAACTCGCCCTAAGCGCAGCGCTGTGCCCCACCGCGATCGGGGGCGCACGGTGGGGCACAGCGAATCAGCGCGGGCCGATGATCACTTCGAGGTAGCGATCTTCTGGCCGACCAGGATGAAGTCCGGGTCGCTGATGTAGTCGTCGTTCAGCTTGTGCAGCTTCTGCCAGCCGCCCTTGATGTCCTTCTTGTCGGCGATCTTGGAGAGGGACTCGCCCTTCTTCACCGTGTAGTCGCCGTCAGGGTTGGACTTGGCGACGCGGGCCTTGACCGGAGCGGCCTGCGGGGCGGGCTCAGCAGCGGGCTGCGGGGCCGCAGCGCCACCCTCGGTGTTGGAGCCCTGGTAGCTGCCGCTCGAGCCGGCCATGTGCCAGCCGGTCTTGGCGGTGCAGGAGGGCCAGGCGTTGGGGCCCTGGCTCGCGAGAACCTTCTCGGCGATCCGGATCTGCTCGGACTTGGACGCCTGGTGAGCGTAGCCGGTGCCGCCGTATGCCTGCCAGGTGCTGTGGGAGAACTGGACACCACCGTAGTAGCCGTTACCGGTGTTAATGCTCCAGTCGCCGCTGCTCTCACACTGGGCGAGCATGTCCCAGTTCGGGGCGTAGTCAGCGTGGGCTGGGGCAGCCATCGCGATCGGAGCACCCACTGCAACGCCCGCGACGGCAACACGAGCAATGTTGCGAGTAGTCGTAGACAGCTTGCGGTGCTTGCCTCGGTAAGACATTGGCCTTTTTCCAATCCTCCGCGCCGTCGTCGTGGCTTGGGTTTCAACCCGCGTCCCTGTCCCGGAGTTATTCGTTCGGGGTTGTTTCCGGGAATCCGCCGGACAGGGTTTGGCGAACGGATTCCCGGTCGTGCCGTGGCTGGTCGGGGCCAACCGAGAGACGACGGTACGTAACCGGAACCGTGATCGGAAATTTTCCGGACCGTGATCTAGATCACGGTAACAATATTGTTTGGGTAACGACTCCGTAATTATCGCAGGTCAGAGCGTCGTTACCACTCCGTTGCCTAGTCGAGACGGATCACCCAGAGTGAGTCCTGCATCACGTGGGTACGCCGCCAGTGGACCATTGGCAGGGTCAGATCAACTGTCGTTGAAGAGTGTCGCACGTCGCATCACGCGGCATCGCAACCGGTGAGAATCCCCAGCGCCAGGCCGAAAAATGCGCCCGAAATCCGAGCCGGAATCGAGCCGGAATCACGCCAGAATGGGTGCGGAATCGAGCATTCATCGAGTCGGGAAATCCACCCGCGCGTGTGGGCCCGGGAGACGTCGCGGCGTGTCTGTTTGCGGTCTCGCCGTCGCCCCGGCGACTGTAGTTGATCTTCTTTGCTCCGTGAGTGACGAACAAATCCGTGCGAATCGGACGAAATATCGTCACTGAGGGAGCAAGGCTGATCAACTCGGGGGCCGCGGAGACCCGGGAGGACGTCCGAGCGTGCCGGGCCGTCCGCGCGCCGAGCCGCCGCTGTGCCTCAGCCGCGCGCCGCCCGTACCGCTGTCAGCCGCCCGCGAACGGCGGGAGGACGTCGAGCCGCGCGCCGTCGTACAGCGGCGCGGTGTGTCGCCGCACCGCCACCTCGTCCAGCAGGAAGCTGGCGGCGGTCAGCACCCGCGCCAGCGCCGCGTCGTGCTGCGTCCGCATGGCGTCGAGCGCGGTCGCGAGGTCGGCGTTCGCTGGCAGGCGCAGCGTCTCGGCCTCGGTGCCCGCCGCCGCCCGCGCGGAGGCGTAGTAGCGGACGTGCACGGAGATCGTGCCGGGCTGCCCGGCGGTGGGTGTTTCGGTCATGCCTCAGCCGCCGATGGAGCTCATCGGCCGCAGCGGCTGCGCGAACCCGGCGTCGTTGATCTCGTGCCCGGCGAGCTTGGCCCACATCGTCGCGCGCCAGGCGTTGGCGATGTCGTCGTCCGACGCGCCCTGGCGCAGCAACGCCCGCAGGTCCGTCTCCCGCTGGCTGAACAGGCAGGAGCGGATCGCGCCGTCCGCGGTGAGCCGCGTCCGGTCGCACGCGGCGCAGAACGGCCGCGTCACCGAGGCAATCACGCCGACGTCGCCGGGGCCGCCGTCGACCAGCCAGCGCTCCGCCGGCGCGCCGCCACGCTCCTCCTCGCTCGGGGTCAGCGTGAACTCGGCTCGCAGTAGCTCAAGGATCTGCTCCGCGGTGATCATGGCGGAACGGTCCCAGCTGTGCTGCGCGTCCAGCGGCATCTGCTCGATGAACCGCAGGTGGTAGCCATTGTCGAGGCAGAACCGCAGCAGCCCGGTCGCCTCGTGTTCGTTCACGCCAGGCAGCAGCACCGCGTTGATCTTGACCGGGTCCATGCCAGCCTCGCGCGCCGCTGTCAGCCCGGCGAGCACGTGGCTGAGCCGGTCGCGACGGGTGATGCGGAGGAACGTGTCCCGCTCGACGGTGTCCAGCGAGACGTTGATCCGGTCCAGCCCCGCCGCCGCCAGCTTGGGCGCCCGCTTGGCGAGCCCGATGCCATTGGTCGTCATCGCCACGCGCGGCCGGGGCCGCAGCGACGTGATCTCCGCGATCAACGACTCGAGGCCGGGCCGCAACATCGGTTCGCCGCCGGTGAGCCGGATGTCGGTGATGCCTAGTCGTTCGACCGCGATGCGCATCAGCCGGAGGAGTTCGTCGTCGGCGAGCAGCTGCTCGTCCGACATCCAATCCAGGCCCTCTTCCGGCATGCAGTACGTGCAGCGCAGGTTGCACTTGTCCGTCAACGACACCCGCAGGTCGGTCGCGACCCTGCCGAACGTGTCCACGAGTGCTGTCGTGTCGGGTCGCCCGGTCGTGTCGGCCGCGCGTGCGTCACCGACCAGCTGGGGCAGGCCGAGGTTAATCGCTGTCACCCTTTCCAGGGTAATGGCCAGGGGTGACAAAAATGACTGCCGTTCGCGACCCCTGGACTCGCCTAGGTGCGCAGGTGCGATCGCTAAGCCCTGTTCACGACGCAGATGCACAACTAAGGTGCTGTCCGTGGCGCAATATCGGATTTCAGAAGTCGCCGATCTGCTGGGCGTGAGTGGCGACACCGTGCGGCGGTGGGTCAAGTCCGGCCAACTTCCCGCGCTGGGCGAGACGGGCGGCCGCACGCTGATCGACGGCGCGCGCCTTGCGGAGTTCGCCCGGGAGCGGGCCGCGGCGGCGGAGGACCCGTCCGCCGTAGGGCGCTCCGCTCGGAACCGGTTCGTCGGCCTTGTCACGAAGGTCATCGCCGACACCGTGATGGCACAGGTCGAGATCCAGGCCGGACCGCACCGGGTGGTATCGCTGATGAGCGCGGAAGCCGTGCGAGACCTCGGCCTCGCGCCAGGCGAGCTGGCGGTCGCCGTCGTCAAGGCCACCACCGTCGTCGTCGAGACTCCGGGGAGCGCCCATGTCTAAGAAGGTCGCCGCGATCGCAGTGACGGCACTGTCGGCGTTGTTCGCGCTGAGCGGATGCGCGTCGGCGTCAGTGCCTTCCTCGGACCGGACGGTGACGGTCTTCGCCGCCGCCTCGCTCACCGAGACCTTCGGCACGCTGGAACGTCGCTTCGAGCAGTCCCACCCCGACGTCGACGTCCGGCTGCACTTCGCGGGCTCGGCCACGCTGGCGCAACAGCTCACCGAGGGCGCGTCTGCCGACGTCTTCGCCTCGGCGAACGAGGACGTCATGGCCGACGTCGCCAACGCGGACCTGCTCAACGGCGCGCCGAAACCGTTCGCCACCAACACGCTGACCATCGCCGTCGAACCGGGCAATCCGCTCGGTATCACGGACCTCGACGACCTGGCGCGTAAGGACGTCGTCAGCGTGGCGTGCGAGCCGGAGGTGCCGTGCGGGGACGCCGCTCGCGCGCTCATCGACCGGCGTGGCCTCGACGTCGGCTTCGCCAGCGAGGAACGCGACGTCAAGGCGGTGCTGGCGAAGGTGAGCATCGGCGAGGCGGACGCGGGGCTGGTCTACGTCACCGACACCCGCGCTGCCGCCGACAAGGTCGACGCGGTCGAGATCGCCAACGCCGAGGACGCCGTCAGCACCTACCCCATCGCGACCCTCGCCGACGCGCCGGAACCCGAACTGGCCGCAGAGTTCGAGCGGTACGTGCGCGGCGACGGCGGCGCGGTGCTGCGCGGCGCCGGGTTCGGCACGCCATGACCGCACCAGCGCGCTCGGTCGCGAGTGGCGTGCCCCGGGTGCTGTGGATACCGGCGGCGCTGGCCCTCGCGCTCGTGACGCTCCCGATCGCCGGACTTCTGCTGCGCACCGACTTCGCCCGGCTGCCCGCGTTGTTGACGTCGGACGCCTCGCTGAACGCCGTGCGGCTGTCGCTGCTCACCGCAGGGCTGTCCACAGTGTTGTGTGTGCTGCTCGGCGTCCCGCTCGCGGTGGTGCTCGCCCGCTCGACGTTGCCGTTCGTGCGGGTGGTGCGGGCCGTCGTGCTGCTGCCGCTGGTGCTGCCGCCGGTCGTGGGCGGTTTCGCGCTGCTGTTCTCGCTCGGCCGCAGGGGTTTCCTCGGCTACGTCCTCGACGTCACGGCCGGGGTGCAGGTGCCGTTCACGACGGCGGCGGTGGTGATCGCGCAGACGTTCGTCGCGATGCCGTTCCTCGTCATCAGCGTCGAGGGCGCACTGCGGGCCATGGGCGACGACTACGAGCGCGTCGCCGCCACCCTCGGCGCGCGGCCCGCGACGGTGTTCAGCCGGGTGACCTGCCCGCTGCTGCTGCCAGCGCTGGCGTCCGGGGTGGTGCTGAGCTTCGCGCGGGCGCTGGGCGAGTTCGGCGCGACGATCACGTTCGCGGGCAGCCTTGAAGGCGTCACCCGCACGCTGCCGCTCGAGGTGTACGCGCAGGCAGATGCGGACGTCGACAGCGCGGTGGCGCTCTCCTTGCTGCTCATCGTCATCGCGATCGTGGTCATCGTCGCGGCGCGGCCGCGCGCGATCGAGGGGGCGCGGGCGTGAGCGGGTTGCGCGCGGAGGTGCGGTTGCGGCGGGACGGCTTGGCCCTCGACGTCACGCTGGACGTCCCGGACGGCGGGGTGCTCGCCGTGCTCGGCCCGAACGGCTCCGGCAAGTCGACGTTGCTTGACTGCCTCGCAGGTCTGCTGCGACCCGACGACGCGTCCATATATATAGGGAGCCGTTCGGTGGCCGAGTTGCCGCCGCCGGATCGCCGGGTGGGATTGCTGCGGCAGGACCCGCTGTTGTTCCCGCACCTGAGCGTGTTGGACAACGTCGCGTTCGGACCGCGCTCGCGCGGCAGCGACACGCGGCAGGCGCGCGACGTGGCGCGGCGTTGGCTCGCGGAGATCGGCGTCGCGGAGTTCGCCGACCGTCGTCCCGCCCGGCTGTCCGGCGGACAGGCCCAGCGGGCCGCGCTCGCCCGCGCGCTCGCGACCGACCCGGCGCTGTTGCTGCTCGACGAACCGCTCGCCGCCCTTGACGTCGACGCCGCGCCCGCCATGCGCGCCGCGCTGCGCACGGTGTTGCGGCAGCAGCGCGCGGTCCGGGTCGCCGTCGTCGTCACGCACGATCCGCTGGACGCCATCAGCCTCGCCGACGACGTCCTCGTGCTCGCCGAGGGACACGTGGTGGAGCGGGGGCCGACGCGGGCGGTGCTCGCCGCCCCGCGCACCGGCTTCACCGCGCGCATCGCGGGGCTCAACCTCGTGGCGGGAGAGGCCACGGCGGACGGCCTGCGCGTCGATGGGCACGCGCTCACCGGGGTGTTGGCCGACGACGCTGTGGCAGGAGACCCGGCCGTCGCGGTGTTCCCGCCGCGCGCGGTGTCGGTGTTCCCCGCCGACGACGAGCCACACGGCAGTCCGCGCAACACCGCGTCGGCCACGATTGCCGCGTTGGAGCCGCACGGCGCGGTGGTGCGGCTGCGTACGCGCGACGACCGGCCCGGCTGGACGTCCGGCATCGCCGCCGACCTCACCGCTGCCGCTGTCGCGGACCTCGGCATCGACGTCGACAGCGAGGTGCTGCTGTCGGTGAAGGCAGCCGCGGTCGACATCCACCCAGCGCTGCGGCGCTCGCCCGCCCCCTGAACTGCGGCAAGCACCGAGGCGGGCATATCGTCTGGTCTGTGACCCTCGAGCCAGCGACGTACGTGGTGGGCGACGTGCACGGACACGTCGAGCCGCTGCGCGGCGCGCTGCGCGACGCCGGGCTCGTTGATGCGGCGGGCGACTGGACGGGCGGCGAGACGCACCTGTGGTTCCTCGGCGACTTCGTGGATCGCGGGCCGGACGGCATCGGCGCGATCGACCTCGTCATGCGGTTGGAGCGGCAGGCGGCCGAGGCGGGCGGCAGAGTGCAGACGCTGCTCGGCAACCACGAGATCCTGATGCTCGGCGTGCACCGGTTCGGTGACACCGAGGTGCCGTCCGACTACGGCTACCGCAGCTTCGTAAGGAGCTGGGCGCTCAACGGCGGGCAGCAGTCCGACCTCGACGCGCTGACGTCCGAGCACATCGACTGGCTGCTGACACGTCCCGCGCTCGCCCACGCCGCAGGCCACCTGCTGCTGCACTCCGACACGCTGGAGTACTTCGAGTGGGGCTCCGACGTCGAGATCATCAACGACGCCGTGCGCGACGTGCTCGCCGGGGGCGACCTCGCCGAGTGGTGGGAGGTCTGGCGGCGGATGACGACCCGGTACGCGTTCCGGGGGCCCGACGGTCCCGAGGTGGCGGACCTGGTGCTGGACCGCCTCGGCGGCGACCGCGTCGTCCACGGCCACAGCGTCATCGCGGACCAGCTCGGCGTGCACCCGATCGACATCGAAGCCCCGTTGGTCTACGCGGGCGGCAAGGTCCTCGGCGTCGATGGCGGGCTGTTCGTCGGCGGCCCGTGTCTTGTGGTGCCGCTGCCCTGGGAGGGCTGAGCGGCGCACCGGGCCGCAGGCGGCGGGCGGCGGGCGGCGGGCCGTGCCGGGCGGCGGGCCCAAGGGCACCTTGGGCACGAAATATGTACCCAAGGGCACCTTGGGCCCGCGACACCTCACACGCACAGCTCGCCGCGCGCGATCGTCACCGCCTGCCCGGTGAGCCCCACCCGGTCGCCGGACAGCGTCATCCGGACGGTGCCGCCGCGCTCGGACACCTGCCTGCCGACGAGTTCCTGTTTGCCGAGCCGCTGCGCCCAGTACGGCGCGAGCGTGCAGTGCGCCGACCCGGTCACCGGGTCCTCATCCACCCCGGCGCCGGGGAAGAAGCAGCGGCTGACAAAGTCGCTGCCCTCGCTGCCCTCGCTGCCCTCGACGTCCGACGGCGCGGTGACGATCACACCCCGCGCGGGCAGCTCCGCGAGCGTCGCCTTCGGCCGCACCGCCCGCACCTGCGCCGCGTCCGACGCGACGACCAGCAGGTCGGACACGCCGCGCTCGACGTGCTCGATGGTGACCCCACCCAGCGCGTCGACCAGCGTCGGATCGGCGTCGACCGGTTCGCCCGGATCAGCGGGGAAGTCCATCTCCACCCAGCCGCCGCCGGTCGCCGTGCAGGTCAGCGGGCCGCTGCGGGTCTCGAACGTCCGCGAGCCGCCGAGCACGTGGGCGGTCGCGAGCGTCGCGTGCCCGCACAGGTCGACCTCGGTGCTCGGCGTGAACCACCGCAGCGGGTGCGGCTCAGGGGCGTTGGCCTCGACGAACGCCGTCTCGGAGTGCTTGAGTTCCGCCGCGACGGACTGCATCCAGTCCTCGTCGGCGGGCGCGTCCAGCAGCACGACCCCGGCCGGGTTGCCCGCGAACGGCGTGTCGGTGAAGGCATCCACGATGTACATCCGCATGGACCCGATCATGCCCGCATCGCGCGCGGTTACGCTGGGCGGTCGTGAGCTTGTGCGTCGGATTCGATCTGGACATGACGTTGATCGACCCCAGGGAGGGCATGGTCGAGGTCATCGATGCGCTGGCGGCCGAGTTCGGGCTTCCGCTGGACGCCGCCGGGTTCGCCGCGCGGCTCGGCCCGCCGCTCGCGATCGGCTTGCGCAACGCGGGCGCGCCGGAGGACCGGATTCCCGAGCTGGTGCCCCGGTTCCGGCAGCTGTATCCGGACGTCGTGGTGCCGCGAACCCGAGCGATGCCCGGCGCGCTCGCGGCGATCGCCGCCGTGCGGGACGCGGGCGGCGCGGTGATCGTCGTGACCGGCAAGTACCAGCCCAGCGCCGAGCTGCACGTGCGCGCACTCGACGTCGAGGTGGACGCCCTGATCGGGGAGTTGTTCTCGGACACCAAGGCCACCGCACTGGTGGAGCACGGCGCGTCGATCTATGTCGGTGATCATGTCGGGGACGTGCGCGGCGCGCGGCGGGCGGGCGCGGTGTCCGTCGCCGTGCCGAGCGGCCCGTGCAGCGCTCAGGAACTGACCGACGCGGGCGCGGACGTCGTGCTGAGCAGCCTCGACGGCTTCCCCGCCTGGCTCACCGAGCACGGCGCGATCGCGTCGTAGTTCACCCGATCAGGTAAGAGTTGTGACGGTGACGCAACGAGGCTCGAATTTCTCCGTATACATCACGGCTGCATCGACACAGGCGGGCACGTATGGTAGCCAAATGGCTACGCTCATCCGATCGGGCGTACTTGTTGACCACACAGGAGGATGACGCGGTGAGTCCACGAGGTGGATCGTCCGGGCGTGGGCGCCGCCGCGAACGCGGCACTGGTGCACGAGCTCCCTCGACGGCGAATCCGACGACCACGAGCACGGCGACCCCCGATGACCCCGCCGTGTCCGACACTCCGGACGCCGTGTCCCCCGTTCCCGACGCTGTGTCCCCCACTCAGGACGGCGAGTCGCGCGGTGACGACGCCGCTGCCGTCGCGAAGCCGAAGGCGACGAGCAAACGCAAAGGTAAGGGCAGAACCAAGAGCAGGGCCAAGAAGGCTGACGCGGCGAGCACGGACTCCGTACGCGATGACGACGCTGCCCACGCCGAGTTCATCGCGCAGTTCCCGACTACCGACCCAGACGCCGAGGCTGGCGACTACCTGGCGTCGGAAGCCAAGGGCGACGATGCCCCCGAAGCTAGCGGTCGCGGCGACGCCACTGCGGCTACCACTACCGCCGAAGACACCGACGTCGCGCCGCCTGCCGAGCCGGATGAGCAAACCAATGCCGCCCCAGTCGACGACGTGAAAAGCGAGACCGACGACAGCGAGACAGCCCAGGCCCCGACAGCGGCCTCCGAGGCCTCCGACGGCGTGAGTACCGACGACAAGGCGGACACGTGCCAACCGTCCGGCACCGAGGCGGAAGCTGCGGCGGTTGATACAGCCGAGCCGAGCGAGGCACGCGGTGAGGCCGAAGCGTCGGCCGACGAGGTCGGCGGCGAGATCGAGAAGGAATCCGCCGCCGACGTCCAGGCGGGGGAGGCCGCCGCCGACGCCGAAACCGACGCCGAAACCACCGCCGCCGACGCCCCGGCCGCAACCGCCGCCGACGAGGCCGCCGCCGGCGCCCCGGCCGAAACCTCCGCCGACGCCGAGGGCGTCGCAGCGCAGGAGACCGACACCACACCGGCACCAGCGCCCAAAGCCATCCCCGCTGCCGCCGCCATCGACCCGGACGTCGATGGCACGGACGACCCGGACGAGGCCCTGCTTGACGACGACGATGACGTCAGCTCCTGGGTCCGGCCCTACGTCTGGACCGGCGGGCGCACCGAGACGTCGATGGACTTCGCCATCGAGACGCTGGTCAGCGCGCGGGAGCAGGTCGCGGGCACGGAGGCCGCCATCCGCGACGAGCACCGCAGGGTGCTTGAGCTGTGCGAGGAACCGCGCTCGGTGACCGAGATCGCGGCGCTGCTTTCGGTGCCGCTCGGCGTCGCGAAGACGTTGCTCGGCGCGATGGTGGAGGACGACCTGGTCGTGGTGCACCGCACGAACGGTTCGGCGGCGGGCCCGGATCTCGCGTTAATGGAACGGGTACTGCGTGGTTTGAAAAAGCTGTAGCAGAACAGACGTTTGTAACGCCGCGAATGTCACGAACGCTATTCCGAACGGGCCTCCCGCCACAGCAGCACGAGTCCGGCGGCGAATCCCAGCGACGTGAAACCGACCGATCCCATGGTCAACCAGACCGGAATGGCGTGCTCTCCGAGCGCGTACAGGGCGAGCACGACGAGGATGCCGGTGATGCCGATGGCGAAGCAGCCCACCGTGAGGTGCAACGGACTCACGGGAAAATGTCGTTGGGCCATGGGAGCCTTTCCTCGGGACGGCGAGGCTAACGTCTGTGACGTGCCGAGCGACTACCGAGAATACCGTGAGCATTGGGTGACGAACGCAGCTAGGCTGAAACCAGACGCGCGTCGGTGAACAGACACCGAGGCGCGTTAGTCGTGAGAGACAGAACCTCGCGGCGGGCAAGAGAGCGAAGGATTGGTGAGTGCGGTGCCGACCGGCAGGGTCAAGTGGTACGACGCGGAGAAGGGCTTCGGGTTCGTTTCACAGGATGATGGCGACGACGTCTACATCCGCAAGTCCGCATTGCCGCAGGGCGTCGACGCGCTGAAGTCCGGGCAACGGCTGGAGTTCGGTGTCGCTGACGGCAGGCGCGGCCCGCAGGCGCTCTCGGTGCGGTTGCTGGACCCGCCGCCGTCCGTCGCCGAGGCACGTCGACGTCCCGCCGAGCAGTTGCACGGCATGGTCGAGGACATGATCAAGCTGCTTGAGGTGCGGGTGCAGCCAGAGCTGCGCAAGGGCCGCTACCCGGACCGCAAGAACACCAAGCGCATCGCGGAGGTGCTGCGCGCGGTCGCCCGCGACCTCGACCCGTAGCCCGGACGTCTTAGCGCGCGGACAGCTCCAGGCTCCACCAGCCCCGTGCGAGCAACTGCGGGTTGCCCGCGGTGTCGGTGAGCGGCTTGCCGTTCGTGCCGCCCGCGAAGGCCCCGCCGAGCTGCAGCACCTCGACGACGAGCAGCCGCTCGCCTTGGTTGGCTGGGCGCGCGGTGTAGGCGTAGGACTCGCCGGGGGTGAAGAACTCCTGGCGCACCGGCAGCGGATCGCCGTCCGCCGAGACGCCCTGGATGTTGACCAGCCACGGCGTCTCGGCGATCTCGGCAGGCACCGAGATCTGCACCGGCTCACCGGGCCGGATCGGCAGCGTGGCCTGCGCGTCCTTCGTGGCGTCGCATTCCTTGATCAGCACGTCGCAGTACTTCAACGGCGCGACGCGGGTGTGTTCGCCGTCGGCGTAGATCGACACCTCGGGCGGCCCCACCTCGGCGCACGACGTCGTGAGCAGCGCGAACGCGCCGAGCAGCACACCAAGGGTTTTCCTGGCTGACATGATCACCTGTTCCGCTCGGGACCGCGCCGCGTGCGCGTGCGGCGCGGGACGCCCGCCTGTGCCCGCTGCCCGAGCCGCCGTAGCGCGTCCGCGCTCGGCAGCAGCGACCGGCCACGCTGCACGAGCATCGTCTGGGTCAGGCCGAACGCGAGCAGCAGCGACACGACGAGGAATCCGATCCAGTATGTCGGCGGCAGCAGCAGTCCGATCGCGCCGCCGGAGCACCATGCGAGCTGCAACACAGTCTCCGACCGGCCGAACGCCGACGCGCGGGACTGCTCGGGCAGGTCGTGCTGGATCACGGCGTCCAGACTGATCTTGGCGAGGGCGCTGGCCGTCGCCCCGACGAGGCCGACGACCGCCGCCGTCGGCACGCCGGGCAGGATCGTGGCGAGCACCGTCGAGGCGACCGCGGCGCCGAGTGCGGCGGTGATCACCTGATCCGGTCTGCCGAGATGCAGCCGCGACCCCAAGGCGTTACCGAGGAACCCGCCGAGTCCCGCCGCGCCACCGATGACACCCAGCAGGACCAGTTGCAGGAACGGGCTCTGGCCGGTTGCCTCCGCCCCCGCTTTCACCGCGAACGCCGCGAACAGCATCAGGAACCCGGTCAGCAGTCGCACGGTGCCGTTGCCCCACAACGCGAGCGTGACGTTGCGGCCGATGGGCTGTTTCGGGCGTTTCCGCAGCGGGCGGGTGTGCAGCGTCGCGGGCACCTCGCCTTCGGTGCGCTCCACCCAGCTCGGGATGCGCATCGCCTGCACCGCGCCGACACCGCAGATCACGGCGGCGAACACCAGCGCGCCCGGCGAGTCACCCAGCCAGCTGAACAAGCTCGCGAACGCCCCGCCGACGCCGCCGGCCGCCAGCCCGAAGACCGTCAGTCGCGCGTTGGTTTTGGACAGCGTGATCTCGGGCGGCACCACTCTGGGCGTCACCGCCGACTTCAGCACGATGAACGACTTCGAGAACACCATCTTGCCCAGCGCGGCCGGATACAACGCCCAGGTGTCGAAGTAGACGGCGATGATCACGCACATCAACGCCTGGCCCGCCGACGACGCCGCCATCGCCAGCCTGCGGCCCCGCTGGACCCGGTCGAGCGCGGGACCGATCAGCGGCGCGATCAGCGCGAACGGCGCGAGCGTGACCAGCAGATACAGCGCGACCTTGCCCCGGCTCTCCGCGCTGGCGGCGGAGAAGAACAGCGTGTTGGCCAGCGCGACCGCGAGCGCGGCGTCGCTGGCGTAGTTGAGCATCAGGGAGTAGCTGAGTGAGGTCAGCCCGGACTTGTCCGCGCCGTCCGCCTTGTGCACGCGATGGAAGGCGCCCACCGCGCGTTCGGACAGCTCCCTGCCTCGCAGCGCCGCGACCCTGGTCACGGTGAGCTTCTTCGGCACCCGCTGGCCCGGCGGCGTGGGCGGGTCCGGTTCGGGCGGCGTTGGCTCGGCGTCGGGGAGCGGCGGCCGTTCCGCGCGCCACCCGCCAGGCGGGCGCAGATGGCCGTCGGTGCCGTAGCGGTCGAAGCCACGCGCACCCGGCTCGGCTGCCGCGCCACGGGGACGCGGCGGCGCCTGCTTCCGGCGCAGGTCGACGGTGTGGGCTTCGTCGGCGGTCACCCGTCGCCCTGGGTCGGGCCGCTCCGGCACGACCCGAGGCGGGGGTGGCGTGTCCCGCCCCGGAACCCATTTTCTGGTCGGCTTCCTGCCAGCGCGACGTGACCGGTCACCGGAATGCGGCGAACCGGACCTGTCTTCCGAACCGGAACCGATCACCCCTCCAATCCTGCCCTATCAGAGCTGGCAGCGGGTGCACCGGTCGCGGCACGTCACTGTTGCGGCACGAACCGCACCCGGAACGTGTTCGGCCACAGCTTCCCGGTGAGGAGGAAGTACTCGCTGCCGGGGACAGCGGCGATGCCGTTGAGGACGTCCGCATTCGCCTGCTCGGACGGCTTGAGCAGGCCGGACGCGTCGATCTTCCCGGTCACCGCGCCGTCACCGACGTTGATGCGCAGGATCGTGTTGGTCTGCCACACGTTCGCGTACACCGTGCCGTTGACGCACTCCAGCTCGTTGAGCTGGTCCACCCGCTCACCAGCGGCGCGGACCCGCACCGACCCGATTTCCTCGAACGTCTCTGGGTCGCGGAACGTCAGTGTGTCCGAGCCGTCGCTCATCACCACGCGTTCCTGTTCTGCCTGGTAGCAGAGGCCCCAGCCCTCGCCCTCGTACTCCACGCGGTCCCGCTCGGCGAGGGTGTCGGCGTCGCGGCGGATGGCGACGCCGTTCTGCCATGTCACCTGCCAGAGTGAATCCTCGACCACCGTGATGCCCTCGCCGAAGAACGGCGGCGGCAGCGCGACCCGCGCCAGTTCGTCGCCAGATGTGGTGTCCACGGCCCGTATCCAGGACTGGCCGACGCGCCCCGTACTCTCATACAGGACGCCGTGTGCGATCTCATATCCCTGTGTGAAAGCGTTTGTGTCATGTGGAAGCGTCTCCAGGACCTGCGCACGCAAGCGCTCGGGCGGTTGCGGCGCAACTATCCCGGCCTCACTATTGGATTTCGTGCTGGTCGCCGGCTCCCTGCTGGCGCCACATCCGGCGAGAGCGACCCCGGCGAGCAGCATGCTCACAAGGAGCCGGGTCCCGATCATGAAGAGTCCGCTACGCACCAGCCACGCCTCTCTGCAGAGCCTGCGTTTATTCTCGACAACATGAGCTCGACGTCGACCGCAACCGAGACCGCGCAGCCGCAACCAGCGCCTGAGCTGGTTGACGCGGTCGAACTGTCGCGCTCGGTTGCCCGCGACGAGGCCGCTGACCGAGGCTACGACCCGGGCTCCGTGGTCGGTGAGCATATCGGCGTCACCACGGAAAGCCAGGACTGCGTCACCCATCTGTTTCACGCCGACGTGCCTGGTTACCGGGGTTGGCGCTGGGAGGTCACCGTCGCGACGGCTGGCGACGACTTCCCGGTGACCGTCAGCGAGGTGCTGCTGCGCCCCGGCGACGACGCGCTGATCGCGAAGGACTGGGTGCCGTGGGAGCAGCGCGTGCGCCCCGGCGATCTCGGCATCGGCGACGTCTTCCCGCCGGAGCCGGACGACGAGCGCCTCATCCCCGCCTACCTGGAAAGCGACGACCCCGCCGTCGAGGACGTCGCGCTGGACGTCGGTCTCGGCCGCAAGCGGGTGATGTCGCGCGCCGGGCGCCTCGACACGGCCGCCCGGTGGCGTTCCGGCGAGTTCGGTCCCCGTTCCGACATGGCGCGCAGCGTGCGCGAACCCTGCGGCACCTGCGGGTTCTACCTGCTGCTCGCGGGCTCGCTCAGCGCGGCGTTCGGCGTCTGCGGCAACGAGATCGCGCCAGCCGACGGCCACGTCGTGAACGTCGAGTACGGCTGCGGCGCGCACTCCGAGATCGTGATCGACAAGAGCGCCCCGGTGCCCGTCGCGGAGCTGATCTACGACGATTCGCTGCTGGAAGTCGAATCGCACGCCAGCGCGAGCGCTGCTGGTGACGACTGACCCGTTCAGCCGGGTGACCGCCGCGCTGCGCGACGCCGTCGTCCAGGCGTGGCGTTCGTCGCCGACCCGGTTCACCGAGGACGCGAACTCCGAGGAAGACCTGCGCATCGGCGGCTACGCCGATCGGCTGTTCGTCGAGCTGGCGCAGAACGCCGCCGACGCGGCGACGTTGGCCGGGGTGCCCGGCCGGGTGCGGGTGTCGGTGGTGTCCGGGGCTGGGGCGGCTGGTGCCGTCGGCGCTGGGGCGGTTTCCGGTCCTGGGGCGGGCCGCGAACTGCGGGTGGCCAACACCGGCGCGCCGCTGGACGCCGAAGGCGTCGCAGCGCTCGCCTCGATGCGGGCGTCGGCCAAGCGCGGCGGGGTGACGGTCGGCCGGTTCGGCGTAGGCTTCGCCGCGGTTCTCGCGGTGTCGAGCGAGCCTCGGGTCGTGTCGCGCACCGGTGGCGTGGCGTTCTCGGAGGCGCGGACGCGGTCGGTTGTCGCGGAGTTGCCCGAGCTGGCGGACCAGTTGCGGCGGCGTGAGGGTGCCGTGCCGGTGCTGCGGCTGCCATGGCCGCCGGACGACGTCCCGTCGAAAGGCGCTGCTGCGGGTGCGTCGCCCACGGACGATCCGCCGCCGGACGGCTTCGACACCGAAGTGCGGCTGCCGCTTCGCCCGGACGTCGACGTCGATGCGCTGCTGGCCAACATCGCGGCCGAGATCGACGACATTCTGCTCACGCTGCCCGCGCTGGCCCGGATCGAACTGCCCGACGCGGCATGGACCCGCGCCGTGTCCCCCGTTCCGGACGCCGTGTTCCCCGTTCCGGACGCCGTGACGATCGCGCGCGACGGCGAGCCGGTTCGCCGGTGGCTGGTGCGCGAGACCAGCGGCGACTTCACCGACGAGCACATGGCGGCGCTGGGCATCGAGGCCGTACCCCGGTGGACGGCGCTGTGGGCGTTGCCGGTCGACGCCTCCGGTGCGCCCGAACCGCTGGAGCGCGACGTCCTCCACGCCCCGACCGCCACCGACGAACGCCTGACGCTGTCCGCGCGGTTGATCGCCTCGGTGCCCCTCGAACCGTCACGACGCCGGGTCCTCAGTGGTCCTGCGGTGTCGCATGTGCTCATTGCCGCTGCGGAGTCCTATCTGGACGTGGTGCGCGCCGTCGCGCCGGAGCATCGCCTCAATCTGGTGCCGCCATCCGGATTTCCGGCGTCCGATGTGGATGCCACGTTGCGCGACGCCATCACCGAACGCCTGCGGACGTCCGCCTGGCTGCCACGCGCGGGCGGCGGCGAGCTGTCGGGCGCCGAGGCGCGGGTGCTCGACGTCGACCTGCCGGAGCTCGGCACGCTGCTCGGCGAGGTGCTGTCCGATGTGGCCGCCCCGGTCGGCCCGGCCGCGCTGCGCACACTCGCGCCGTTCGGTGCCACGACGCTCACCGTCGCCAACGCCGTGGACGGCCTCGCGGGCATCACGCGGCCCACGACCTGGTGGCACGAGCTGTACGACGTGCTCACCGCCGCGCTCGACGCCCACGCCGTAAGCGCGGACGCGCTGTCCGGGCTGCCGGTGCCGCTGATCGACGGGCGAGTGGTCACCGGCGTGCGCGGCGTGCTGCTGCCGGAGTTCGCCGCGCCGGAACTGCTGGAGTTGCTGGCGGAAGCGGACGTGGTGGGCCTGCACGTCGCGGCCCCCGATGTCGCGCATCCGCTGCTGCGGCGGCTCGGCGCGGACGTCGTCGACGCGCCAGGGTTGTTGTCGGCGTCCGCGCTGCGGGCGGCGGTGGAGCGGAGCGTGCCGGACGCCTCGGCGGGCATGGACGTCGGCCCGCTGGTGCGGCTGGTGCTGCGCCTGGTGACGGACGCTGGCCCCGACTGGCTCGGCGCGCTCGCGTTGCCTGCTGCCGATGGCGGCTGGCGACGCGCCGACGAGCTGGTGCTGCCGTCGTCGCCGCTGCTCGATGTGTTCGCGGCGGACGCGCTCGGCGACGACGCCGCACTCGACGTCGTGGACAAGGATTTCGCCGCGCGCTGGCCCGCCGAGACGCTACGCGCGCTGGGCGTGTTGGACACGTTCGCCGTGGTCAGCGACCCGGAACCGGTGGAGCCTGACCACGATCTGCCGGACGAACAGGAATGGTGGGACGCCCGCGCCGAACCGCCGGCGTTCGTTCTCGCGGTGCGCGACCTGGACCTGGTTGACGACGACGCCTGGCCCGCCGCGCTCCGGCGGCTCGCCGCGCAACGCGAGACCCGGGAGGCCATGACCGTGGCGGGCGGGCACACGGCGTGGTGGCTGGCGCGGTTCGCGCTGCTCGACGGTCAGCCGCCCAACCGCTGGCGGATCCCGGACTGCCAGGCGCTCGCCGGGCTCTACGACCCGGTCCCGGACGTCGGGCTCGGCCGCGACGTGCTGGTCGCCGCCGGGGTGCGGGACACGTTGTCGGTGGCCGACGCCGAGGGCGCCGAGGACCTGCTCGACCTGTTGGCCGATGCCTCCCGCGAGCCACGCCAGGGCGTCGTGTTGCGCGCGCACGCCGCGCTGGCCGCGTTATCCCCGGACGTCGCCGCCGCTGTCACACCGCCGGACGCCGTGCGCGCGTTGGACGGCAGCGTGGCCGACGCCGACACGGTGGGCGCGTTAGACGCGCCGTGGCTGCTCGGCGTCGTTGATGCGGCGACGTTGGTCGCGGCAGACACCGTCGCGGTGGCTGGGGCGCTTGCCGACGTGCTCGACGTCCCCCTGGCCAGCGGGCGCGCGGTGGGCACGGTGGTGTCCGACGGCGAGGTCGTCGCGTGGTCGGAGCTGAGCGCGGTGTGTGTCGTAGCGGAGTTGCTTGGCATCGACGTCCCGGAGGGTGGCGTCAGCTTGCACGCGAGCCTTGAGGTGCGGGTCGACGGTGCGGGTGCGGCTCGCGGCGCTGGGGCCGCTGCGGGTGGCGGTGCTGGGGCCGCTGCCCCCGCTGTGGACGACGGCGATAATGCCGCTGTGGTGTCCGCGCCCTGGTGGGTGGACGACGACGGCATGCTCCACGCCGACGACAGTGAGTACGGCCTCGCCCGCGCCTTCGCCTACGCGGCGGACTGCTGGGATCTCCGCCGCCTCATCGAGGCGTTGCTTGCCGACCCCACAGCGACGACGCTGCTGGCCTGATGCGGCGCCGCGCTGCCGTGTCGGACGCGGCGGTGACGCTGCCGTGTCACGAAGTCGATCAACCACCCGCACGGTGTTGTTCGGAGACCCGGGCGAACGGGACATTCTCGCGCAACACCGCGCGGGTGGTGGCTGTTGCGGATCGGCTGCTGCGGTCGCGACGTCTCGAAGTTGATCGGCCCTACTCGCGCTGTTGTTCGCGAAACCAGGCGAAACCGGGCGAAACCGGGCATATTCGCGCAACAACGCGAGTAGATGTGATCAACACCTACGGTGCGCGCCTCCAATGCACAACACGGCGTCCGGAATGTCGGACACAACGTTCTGAGCGTCGGACACGGCGTCGGGGGTGGGGGGGGGACACGGCGTCGGGGTCAGAGCCCGTGCTGGGCGCCTCGCGAGCCGCTGCGGGAGGCGTGGCGCTGCCAGCCGACGATGCTCAACCCCACGCCGCCGAGGGCGACGCCGGCGATCGACGTGCGGATCCAGAGATCGGCGCCGACGTCGAACCACACCGCAAGCACAACCAGTGTGACCAAGGCGATTGCCCAGATCGACGTCCCGACCACCACCGCTGGCGTCAGGTCGACCAGCGGTTTGGGCAGCTCGGGCGGTGTGGTGGGCGCCGCGTCGTCTGGCAGGTTGGTCACGGTTATCAAGCTTACGGTCACCACGCTAACGCGTATCAACTCGTGGTTGCCAATCGCACTCCCACCGCTCGGTAGGCTGACGAAATGGCACAAGTGGCGCATGAACGCACCCTCGCCAGCCAGTTGCGGCTCGCGGTCGTGAGGCTCAATCGTCGGCTACGGGCGCAGCACCCGCAGACGAGCGTGTCGTTGACGCAACTGTCGGCGATGTCGACGTTGCACAAGTGCGGCGCACTGACGCCCGGGCAGCTCGCCGCGAAGGAGGGCGTGCAGCCACCGTCGATGACCAGAGTGATCGCCGCGCTGGAACGGCTCGGCTACGTCGAGCGCCAGCCGCACCCGACCGACGGTAGGCAGGCGATCGTCGAGCTGAGCACGTCGGGCAGGGAGTACGTCGAGGCCACGATCTCGGCGCGGGAGGCGTGGCTCGACGAGCGGCTGGCGAAGCTGTCGCCCGACGAACGGGAAGTTCTGAGCAAAGCCGCCGAGATCATCGAGCGGATGGCGGGCCGGTGAAGGCCACCCCTTGCGCGACCCAGCGAGGTTAGGCTAACCTAATCATCGTCCGCTTCGTGGTGGGAGCGGCAGTCAGTTCGGGAACAGACGAGGCCCGTGGCGGAGCAAGCGCCACGGGCCTCGTCGCGCGTCAAGGTACGTGCCCACGCGCGGCACCTCGAGCGCATTCGAGGTCAAGACGTACCGAAGGGCGCCTTCGGCACGCAAGACGTACCGAAGGCGCCCTTCGGCCCGAGAGAAGCCTCAGCTCAGCAGCAGGCCGTTGCCGCCAGCGACGGCGTTGTCGAAGCGCTTGCCGATCTCCGCCCAGTCGTAGACGTTCCACAGGGCCTTGACGTAGTCCGGCTTCACGTTCTTGTACTGGAGGTAGAAGGCGTGCTCCCACATGTCCGTCATCAGGATCGGGACGGTGGGCAGCGCCATGTTGTTGTGGTGGTCGCGAAGCTGCTGGATGATCAGCTTCTTGGCGATCGGGTCCCAGGACAGCGCCGTCCAGCCGTTGCCCTGGATGGTGGTGGCAACGGCGTTGTAGTGCGCCTGGAACTTGTCCCAGGAGCCGAAGCTGTCGTCGATCGCGGCGGCCAGCTCGCCGGTCGGCTTGTCGCCGCCGTTCGGGGAAAGGATCTTCCACCACACGACGTGGTTGGCGTGGCCAGCCAGGTTGAACGCCAGCGTGGTCTCCAGGCCAACGATGGGGCCGAAGTCGCCGGAGTCGCGCGCGGCGGCGAGCTTGTCCATCGTGTCGTTCGCGCCCTTGACGTAGGTCGCGTGGTGCTTCGAGTGGTGCAGCTCGTTGATCTCGCCGGAGATGTGCGGCTCGAGCGCGCCGTAGTCGTAGTCCAGGTCAGGGAGCTCGTACAGAGCCATCGCCCCTCCTTGAGGTTGACGCGAGTAAGTAGTCCGTGCGAACCCCAACCTAGTAGGGAACCAATCCGTGGGCGAACCGGGTGATCAACGCGACGTTCTCGCCCACGATGTGGGAGCCGAAACGCGCCTACAGCTGCCAGGTGTGCACCGGGTCGCCCGCGTGCATGTGGTCGGTGTAGCGGATGAGCATGTCCCGCAGCGCGGATTCCCTGTCCGCCCCTGCGCTTTCCAGCCGGTCGACGCATTCGCGCTGCCACGACGACCCGGTGCGCCGCGCGATGCAACGCTGCTCGATGATGCCGAGGTAGCGGTCCGCCGCCCGCGCGGACACTCCCGCCGAGATCAACCCCTCGTACGCCAGCGGCAGCAGCACGCGCAGCACCAGGTCGTCCGGGCTGGTCCAGCCGACCTCCGGCCAGTAGAGCTTGGCGTCCATGCCGTCGCGCGCGCCGCGCTGGAGGTTGTCCTCCGCCGCCTGGAACGCCATCGCCGACCACACCGGACGTTCCGCCTGCGCCAGCGCCCGTTGCGCGCCGTAGAAGAACGCCGCGTTCGCGACGACGTCGGCCACCGTCGGTCCAGCTGGCAGCACCCGGTTCTCCACGCGCAGGTGCGCGACGCCGTCGACGACGTCGTACACCGGACGGTTCCAGCGCCACACCGTGCCGTTGTGCGTCCTGAGCTCGGTGAGCCGCGGCGCGCCGCCGGATGCGAGGACGTCGATCGGGTCCTCGGGATCGATCTCGGTCAGCAGACCGGGGAAGTATCGGACGTTCTCCTCGAACAGATCGAAGATCGACGTGATCCACTTCTCGCCGAACCACACCCTCGGTCGCACGCCCTGGTTCTTCAACTCCTGCGGCCGGGTGTCGGTCGACTGGAGGAACAGCGGGATCCGCGTCTCCTGCCAGAGCGCCTTGTTCAGCAGAAACGGTGAGTTCGCGCCGATCGCGAGCTGCACCCCGGCCAGGCACTGCGATGCGTTCCAGAACGACGCGAACTCGTCGGGCCCGACCTGCAGGTGCAGTTGCGTCGACGTGCACGCCGCTTCCGGCAGGATGGAGTCGGCCTGGCTGCGCAGCACATCGGGACGTCGTCCCGGCAGCGGCGGGCCCTCCATCGCGAGGTTGGTGAGCTCGCCGCGCGCGGCGATGATCTCGTCGTTGAGCAGGGCGTAGCGGGCGTTGCTCGTGAACCACTTCGACTCGAAGTGCTCCTCGGACAACGTCGGCAGAATGCCGATCATGGCGAGGCTCGCGCCAGCCTCGCCCGCCGCGACGTCGGCTTTGGCGAGATAGGCGCGCAGGTGGGCGTCCCAGTCGCGCAGTGTGGCGCCCTGGAGCGTGCGGGGCGGCATGTTCAGTTCGATGTTGTGCTGGCCGAGCTCCGCGGTGAACACCGGATCGCCGAGGTGGTCCAGCACCTCGCCGTTGCTCATCGACGGTCGCATGCCGCCGTCGATGAGGTTCAGCTCCAGTTCGAGCCCGATCCGTTGCGGTTGTTCGCAGAACCGGCCCTCCGCCAGCATCTGCTCGATCGAGTCAAGGCAGCGCTGCACCTTGTAGCGGTAGTGTGCTCGATCTGTGGAGTTCGCCAGTACGTCGTTGCCCATCGCGCCCCGCTTCCCTCTCCGTAGGCCTACGGCGAACCCCCAGCGAACAACCGTGACACAGGGATGGACGCCCCAGCTAGCGGCCAAACTGGTGCTCTCGGTGAGTGAGAGTTAACGCTGTGCATTCACTGTGATACGCCTTGCGAAGAACGTCTCCTAACGGCCTCACCCATGCGTAGGGAACGCCGTGGCCAGTGGCACAGTCGTAGCGTGGCAACCCAGATCGTCATCGCCGATCCCGACGACGACCGCGTCGATGACTTCCGGGATCTCAAACGCGCCGACCGGCGGCCGGATCGTCCCGGCGGCAAGGGACTGGTGATCGCGGAAGGGACTGTCGTCGTCCGCCGGTTGATCGCGTCGCCTTACCGGGTCCGCGCGATACTCGGTGTGGCGCGACGCCTTGACGAACTCCGTGACGACCTCGTCGACGTCGACTGCCCCGCCTACGTCGCCTCCGCCGACGTCATGGCGACCGTGGTCGGCTTCCACCTGAACCGGGGTGTGCTCGCCGTGGCCGACAAGGTGCCCCAGCCGTCGGTCGCGGAGCTCGCGGCGTCCGCGCGGACCGTCGTCGTGCTGGAGGGCGTCGGGGATCACGAGAACATCGGCGCGCTGTTCCGCAACGCGGCCGCGCTCGGCGTCGACGGCGTTGTGCTCGGCGCGGGCTGCGCCGACCCGCTGTACCGGCGCAGCGTGCGTGTGTCGATGGGCCACGTGCTGCGGGTCCCGTTCGCCACGGCCGAAGAGTGGCCCGAGGCGCTGAAGACGTTGCGGGACAGCGGGTTCCGCGTCGCCGCGCTGACACCGCGACGGAACGCCGTCTCGCTCCACGACGTCCAACCCCGCGAGGGCGAGCGCATCGCGGTCCTGCTCGGCGCGGAGGGCGACGGGCTGACCGACGCTGCGATCGAGGCGTCCGACGTCGCGGTCCGCATTCCCATGGCCGAAGGCGTTGACTCGCTCAACGTCGCCACGGCTGGTGCGATCGCCTGCTACGAACTTGCCCACCGGGTGAGCTAAGTTAGACCGAACAGCGGAATTGGAGTGGGGAGGCGCAGTGGAGCTGCGGGTTCGGGGTGACCGCGCCGTGCTCGCCCGGAGCGGCTCCGATGCCGGGCACGAACTGGCGCCGGAACAGTTGCCGCTCGGTCCCGACCTCGCCGCTGCGCTGCACGAATGGGCGCGGGTGGCCGCCGCGATGCGCAAGGCGGCGACCGGACAGAGCGCGGCGCTGTCCGACCCTGGGCAGGACGCCGTCGGGGTAGTGTCTCGCCGGGGACGTCAGCTCGCCGGAAGGGTGGCCACCGAGATGCACATGACCGTGCAGTACCGCGATCCGGTGACCGATATGGCGACCGTCGTCGTCCCCAGTCCGGATGACGGCCGACGTCGTGGGCCTCGGCACGCGCGCGGCTACGACCAGGGGCTGTTCCAGCGCTCGCCGGGCGAGCCGACGCCGTGGGCGACCGGGCTCGCCGTGTCCGCGCTGATGACGGTCGTCGTCGCGGTGGGGATGCTCGGGCTGGTCTCGACACTGGAACGCGCGACGCAAGGCTGGATCGCGTTCGCCGCCGCCGTGGTGGTCAGCGGCGGGCTGCTGCCGTCGCTGTGGCTCGGCAGGCGGGTGCCGATCGTGCGGTGGGTGTGCTTCGGCGCGGCGGTGGGCCTTGCGGTGTCCTGGATCGGCGCGTTGGTGCTGTTGCTTTAGGGATGCGGGACGGCGGCTCGGGGCTCGAAGACAAGACATTCCTCGTACCAGCGGGTCGTGGGGCGTCGATGATTCCAGAACTTCGAGTACTCATAGCCGAACTCGGCCGCGACATCGAGGATGGCAAGCCGGTCGAGCCGGTAATGGCGTTTGACGATCGGGATTTTGCTGCGGCCGTCGAACTCCCGCAGCAGTCGCGTCGTCCGTTCCGTTGTCGAGTCGCGAGCGCTGAACAGCAGGAAGACGGTGAGGTCAGCAAGATAGAGCACCGGCACCATGGTGAGGATGATCCACATCCCGCTCGATGCCATCAGGCCGACGGTGATGATGACGGCTGTGGCCACTGTCGCACCCAGGTTGATGCCGCCGCGTGTCAGTATCCGTGTTCGAGATCGGAGCGGCGCACGGTCCGTCTCTGGGACGAGTTCCACCAGCGATCCGACCTGCCACGTACTGACAAGTAGCAGCGGATTCAGGTGATCGCCGTACTGGCGCAGGATCTGTGCGCCGTGGTGCGCGGCGAGTGCGGTGACATCGGCGACCGTGCCGCCGATCTCGGAGGGCGTGAGCCACGCGAAGCCACGCGAGGTGAGTTCTGCGGCGACCCGTGCGGGAGCCTGGTCGTCGCCACGGTGAACCGGCTGCCGCACCGCCGCTGGCGCGTGGCGAAACGCGAGCAGGTGCGGTGCGGGCGGTGGCGCCTCCTGGTACCCGCGCCGTGCGGCCATCATCCGGATGTCGTAGGGCGACAGACTCCATTGCTGCGGCGCGACGACCACCGTGGGCAGTCCGGAGAAGCACTCGCTAGCAAGCAGCGTGCGCTGTGATTCACGAGTGCTGGACACCAACGCCATGAGATGCAGAACGGCATGTGCGATGGCGATCCCTACCAGGGGCACCGCGAGCAGCAGCAGAACGGCTGTCGTCATGGTTACGCCGACGGGGTCGCTGCCGCGGCGTCTGGCTGGGATCGCGTCACGCGGACGCTGTTCGCGACCCGCGTCGCCGCTGTCAGCATGGATTGGCAGGCGGCATCGTGCGCGGTGCTCGCCGTCAGTAGCACGACGTGGGCGCCATCCGGCGTCGGGATCTGGAACTCCGCCGCGATGCGGGGCAGTACGGCTTCGTGCCCGGTCAGGTCCGGTGGCAGGCGGTACTCCCCAGCGGTCACCGCGACCATCGCCGGACCAAGCGCCAGCCGGGTCACAGTGGTGTGCGCGTGCGGGTGGTGTGCCAGATACCGCTGGCGCAGCTGTGCGACCACGACGTCGCGGTGGTTGCGCAACGCGACGAGTTGGTCGTCGCTGTCGACGTCCAGCGGGACGACTGCGGCCGCGAGGTCAGCGAGCACTGCCTTGTCACGTACCTCGACGGCGAACTGCCCGTACAGCCGGATGTTCTTCTCCGCGAGCAGGTGCGCGAACCACGTGACATAGCGAGGCAGGTCGGCGGCGTGCTCGCTAGCGTGCGGAACCAGCTTCGCGGTGAGCGAGTCGATACCTGCCGCGGTGTCCCGTTCGTCCGCATGCAACGGTAGTCCCACGAAACCTGGTGGCGGTGTGAGTAGTAGTCCCGGTGCCGATTCGGTCATTCCCACACCCGCTCCTCGGCACGCTCGCGCTCGCGTTCGGATTGAGTCGCATTGTCCTCGTCGATGCCGTCGGCGACGGCGTTCTCCAGGGCCACGGCGACCGGACCCGCCGCGCCGAGGGTGTACTCAAGACCTTGCCGGAGATCGCGCGGCATCCAGTACTGGCCGAGGTTGTCGTAGATCGTGGCGGCGTCGTCGCCGGCGGCTCCTTCGACTCCTCCCTGGACGACCAGCGACCTCACACCAGAGCCGGGCACCGACGCCGTGACGAGACCTCCGATGTCGATGGCGAGTGTCTCGTTGGGCACGGCCTCTTCTCCGCCTGCCAACCGCGCGACAGCGTGGCCCGCGAGCGCTGCCACCCCGAGCTGCCGCGAGACCTGATTGAGTGCTTGGTCACCGATCTGTCCGAGAACGGGTACCACGTTGAGACCATCGCCCGCCGCAGCGAGAAACGTGCTCACGTCACCCAGGACGTCCGATGCGTTGGCGATGACGTTCGCGTTGTCCTCGATGACGTCGCCGATGAAGCGCGTGGCGTCCATGTGGGCCTCCCCGAACGCCAGCGCGGCCGTGGTGAAGGCGTCGCCTGCCGCCTCGAGTGTCCTCCTGAGTACGCCCGGATCCGCTGGCGCGAGGTCGCGCGCTTTGTCGAGAAGTTCTGCGATGCGGTGGGCGGCGTCGTCGTGTTGCTGCTGGAGCCGTTCTGCCGACGCCAGCACGCCGTCGACGTCCGCGAGGGCGGTGTCGAGCCGCCGTCGTGCTTCCGCCAGCTCCTGGTTCGCCGCCCGCAGCCGGTCCGGATCGGTGAAGACCTGGTTGGCCAGCCCGAACGCCGGGTCGTTCCGTGCCGCCGCCGCCTCGTCGCGGGCCTTTCGTGCTTGGAGCTCAAGCTCCCACGCTCGTCGTCGCAGCTCGCTCAGCTCGGCGTGCCAGTCGGTGAGCGCGGCGGCTGCCTGCGACATCGACCGCGCAGCGGCGGCCAGGTACTCGGGCAGGTCCCCGACCCGCCGCGCGAACGCCTCGCTCGCCTCGCCTTCCCAGCTGCCGGTCTGGTTGACGATGGCGCTGATCGCGTCGCGCGCGAACCCGAGGCGATCACGGACCCGCTGGTACTGTTCCGCGCTGGTCTCCACGCGGCCGAGCTCGCCCGGCGCCGGATCGAATCCGAGCGCGTCGAACCCGCGGGTCACGACCCGTCCAGGGCTTTGTCGATGGGGCCGTTCCCGCCGGGCAGGCCGTCCTCGTGCGGCCCCTTGCCGGTCCAGCCGCCGCCGGGGACGCCGGCCGGCTGGATGTCCGGCATGGTCGTGTCGTACAGCTCGGCGTGCGCCTCGTCGAGCTCCTGGTAGTTGCGTTTGGCGCTGTGCAGCCGCTCGATGACGGCTTCCGCCGCCTCATCGAGCTTGCCCAGCCCGTAGCGCCACGTTTCCTCGAACTCGTGCGCCGAGTCGGTCAGCGCCTCGTGGCCGAGCATGCCGAGCTGGCCATGCGCGGCAAGGCTCTTGTTGGCGTCCCTGACCTGCTGCGCGCCGTCCTCAAGCGCGGTGATGAGCTTGCCAAGCTCGGCGACGTTCACCCGGTATCCGGTCATGCGGTCCCTCCTGCCTCGGTGGTCCTGAGACGCGGCGGAAGGCTACCGGGTTCCCGCTGTCAGCCGCGCTGGCTGCGCACGCCGAGCAGGACGTCCTCCCAGGCAGGGACGACCGGGTGGCTTTTCTTGGCCTTGCGGCGCGGCGTCGGCGGGACGTCGTCCGTTGGCGCTTCCGGCGCGGCCTCCGCCTCGGCCTGCGTGGGCAGCGGGGCCTCGATGACCGTGGCGTCCTCCGGCTCTGTCTCCCACGCCGGGTCGAGCATCGCCTGCGTGTCGTCCGTTTCCTCCGTGACGGGGCGCAGCGTGCGTGGCGACCGACGGACGTCGGGATCGTGCAGGTCAGCGGCGTGGTCGTCCAGCGCGGTCACGGTGCCGCCGTGCGCGCCGGGGGCGAACGACCAGTGCGCGCGGTTGTCCGAGCGCCCGGTCTGCCAGTGGAGGCAGACGATCCACTTGCCGCCGTCGCCGCGCCAGGCGTCCCATGCCGCAGTGGTGTAGTCCTGTCCGCGCACGCCGAACGCGTACGCGACGACCTCGCCGAGCGTGCGCACGTCGGGGCCGTCCTCGCGCACCGGGTGGGCGTCCTGGGCCAACTCCGCGGTGCGGGCGCGCTCAAGCAGCACGGGATAGGCGAAGCGCTCCACACGTTGCTGCGGGATGCCTGCGCTGCTCGCGAGCTGCTCGACGGTCTCGCCGGCACGAATGCGGGCCTGAATCTCGCGTGGGCGCATCTGGCTCTCCAACTCGATCTCGATCTGTCCGAGCCGGGTGATATCGCCGCGTGCCGCGGCACGAAGCCGTTCGTCGGCCGGGAGCAGGAACTTCTCCCCGCGCTCGGTGTCTTCGCACACGATGGACTTCCCGTCCTCGTGCAGCCCGACAACCCGTAGCGCTCGCATTCCCGCCTCCCGCGACGTCACCTATCCGAGTGGTAACAGTAAATCGGCGCGTCGGCTTGACGGTCGAGCCACGCCGATACTCCGCCCAATCTGGTCTAGTTGATCACGCGGATGGGCGAGGGTGAGATGTTACGAAGGACTTCTTACTTGCGCCAGACGCAAGTAAGAAGCCCTTCGTAACACCAGAGCCTCAGCCGAGCCGCTCCACCACGTACTCGATGCAGCGGGTCAGCTGGGTGACGTCGTCCGGCTCGATCGCCGGGAACGTTCCGACGCGAAGCTGGTTGCGGCCCAGCTTCCGGTACGGCTCGACGTCCACGATGTTGTTCGCGCGCAGCGTCTTCGCGATCGCGGCGGCGTCGACGTCGTCGGAGAAGTCGATCGTGCCGACGACCTGCGAGCGCAGCGCGGTCTCCGTGACAAACGGCGAGGTGTAGCTGGTCTTCTCCGCCCACTCGTACAGCCTGCCGGACGACTCCGCGGTGCGCTCGGTCGTCCACTTCAGACCGCCATTGCCGTTCATCCAGTCGAGCTGGTCCGCGAGCAGGAACAGCGTCGCCACGGCTGGCGTGTTGTACGTCTGGTCCTTGCGGGAGTTGTCCAGCGCGGTGGTCAGCGACAGGAACTCCGGCACCCAGCGGTCGGACGCGCCGATCTCGCCGATCCGCTCGATCGCGGCAGGCGACATCAGCGCGAGCCACAGCCCGCCGTCTGAGGCGAACGACTTCTGCGGCGCGAAGTAGTAGACGTCGAAGTCCTCGGCGTTCACCGGCAGGCCACCGGCGCCGGACGTCGCGTCGATCGCGACAAGGGCGCCGTCGCTGCCCTCCGGCCTGCGCACCGGCACCGCGACGCCAGTCGACGTCTCGTTGTGCGCCCAGCCGACCAGGTCAGCGCCCTGCTGGTAGCTGATCTCGGGGGCGCTGCCCGGTTCGCCATCGACCACGATCGAGTCGGCGAGGAACGGCGCGCCGTTGGTCACCTTGGCGAACTTCGAGGAGAACTCGCCGTAGGTGAAGTGCTGCGCGCGCTCGCGCACCAGCCCGAACGCCGCGGCGTCCCAGAACGCGGTTGTGCCGCCGTTGCCGAGCACGACCTCGTAGCCCTCGGGCAGGCTGAACAGCTCCCGCAGGCCCTCGCGCACGCGGCCAACCAGCGACTTGACCGGCTTCTGACGGTGCGACGTGCCCATGACGGCAGCGCCGTCTGATGCCAGGTTGGCGAGCTGCACCGGCCGCACCTTCGACGGACCGCAGCCGAAACGCCCGTCGGATGGCTTGATGTCGTCGGGGATGATCACCTGTCCAGATTCGGTCATGCCAGCCAGTGTGACTGACGTCCCGCTCTCGTGACCCATCGGTGTGCCCAACTACATTCGATTCAGTTGGACGCGGGCGCCACCCTGCCTCGTCGACTCAGTCGGTCGCGGGGCGCCACCCTGCCTCATCGACGCCCCCGGGAATGGGCGCGGTCGGGTCGTACGGCGTCCGGGTGAAGATGAACGTCGCCAGGTTGAGGTGCTGCGGCACTCCTTGGGCGTCCCGTTCGACGCGCAGCGTCTCGCCCGCGTAGTAGCCGTCGAGCCCTTCCCACAGGTCGTCACCCACCTGGCGGAACCGGGATCGTCTGCCCGCGCTAATCGGCACCAGGTCGAGCCACCCGTTCGGCAGCACCTTGACGTGCATCGGCGACGGCCCCCAGTGCCACAGCCCGGTGAGCTCCAGCAGCTTGAGGTCGATATCGGCGGGCCGCCACGGCTCGGGCAGTGCCGGTTCGCGCTCGTCCGCGGTGCGGATCAGGTCGATGACCACGCCGAGGATGCCGACGCCCGCCGTCGTGTTCGCCATCGCCAGCGCGCCGGTGCCCGACGTCTGGTCGACCATCGAGCACGCCACGAAGCCCGGCATCGACCCGGTGTGGCCCGCGTAGCTGCGCCCGTTCTGCCGGACGAGCTGGAAGCCGAGGCCGTAGCCCATCGCCCAGACGTCGCCGTCGTCCACCGCGGCCGCCTGGCGCATCTCCGCGACGGTGTCCGGATGCAGCACGTCGCCGCTGTGTCCACCGGTGAACGACGTCCAGCGCGCCAGGTCGGTGACCGTGGACCAGAGCTGCCCTGCGGGGGCCATGGCGCCCGCGTCCGGCGTCGGCTCGGGCAGGACGACGTCCGCGAACGGGTGCACCGCCCAGCCCTTCGCCGCCGCGCCCTCCGGATGCGTGGTGGTGCGAGACATGCCGAGCGGCGTCAGGATCTCGTCGCGCAGCACGTCCAGCCACGTCGACTCGCGCCGCCGTGCGACGATCTCGCCGAGGATGCCGTAGCCGGTGTTGGAGTAGTGGAACTGCTTCCCGGCGCGCAGTTTCAGCTCGTCGGGCGTGAGGTCGGCGGCCAGCGCCTCCCACGTGTCGCCGACGCTGCGCTCCCACCACGAGCCCGGCGACTCCGACGTGATGCCGGACGTGTGCGCGAGCAGCTGCGCGATGGTCAGCCGTCCGAACGTCTCGGTCTTGGCGTCGTCGAGGTGCGCGTCCACGCGGTCGTTGAGGTCGAGCTTGCCCTCGTCGCGCAGCCGCATGACCAGCGCGGCCGTGAGGCTCTTGGTGATCGAGCCGAGCCGGTACTGCGTGTCGTCGGTGGGCGGGACGTCGTCCACGAAGCCACGGCCACTCGACCACACCAGCTCGCCGTCGCGCACGACGCCAGCGACCAGCGACGGCGCGCGGCCGTTCGCCTGTTCGGTGGCGATGCGCGACAACAGGGCGAACTCGGTACTAGGGAGCATGCGGGTCATTCTGCACCGAACGGCCGCATCGCGCGGTGCCGTTTCGCCACTGGCCACGGTGCGACTCGCAACGGCGGGCGACCCCGGGCGTTGGCTCACCCCGGCGCCTCGCAGCTGCCCCTATCCGCGGCCTGGTGCCCTGCCGCGGTCACCCGCCCGGGCCCCTCGCAGCCGCCCCCGCCCGGCCCTCGACGCGCCGTCAGCCCGTCCAGCACCGAGCCCCGTCCGGCACCGAGCCCCGCCCCTGCTTCGCCAGGCAAATTGCCGCGCGAACCGGGCAAACGGCGTCTAACCCGGCGCGAGTCGTGCAATATCCCTGGCGAAGCCGCCATTTGCCCGGCGAAGCAGCGGCCGCGCCAGCGTCGGTGCGACTCGCGCGCCGCCCCGGTGCGACTCGCGCGGAATAAGGTGCGACTCGCGCGACGCCGCCCCGCCGCCGGCGCCGCCCCGCCGCGCGAAGCCGCCCCGCCGCCCCGGCGCTATGGCGCGATGCGCTCGACGCGCCAGTCGTCGCCGTCCTCCCGCACGTAGCGGAGCCGGTCGTGCAGCCGGTCCTCCCGGCCCTGCCAGAACTCCACCAGGTCAGGCACGATGCGCCAGCCACCCCAGTGCGGCGGCGGTGGCACCTCGTCGTTGTCGGCGAAGCGGCGTTCGATGGCGTGCAGCGCGCTCTCCAGCGACCGCCTGCTCGGTACCACCCCGGACTGCGGCGACGCCCACGCGCCCAACTGCGATCCGCGCGGCCGCGTAGCCCAGTACGCCGCCGTCTCCGCAGCCGACACCTTCTCGACCGGCCCGCGCACGTGGACCTGCCGGTGCAGCGCGTACCACGGGAACGTCGCCGACGCGTAGCGGCTGATGCTCAGCTCGTGGCTCTTGGCGGACGTGTAGTTGGTGTAGAACGCGATGCCGCGCTCGTCCAAGCCCTTGCACAGCACGGTGCGCGACGACGGCCTGCCCTCGACGTCCGCCGTGGCGAGCACCATCGCGTTCGGCTCGGCCACCCCGGCGCCGATCGCGTCGTCCAGCCACTGCTGGAGCTGCTTCGTCCACGTCGACGCGAGGTCGGCTTCGTCGAGCGCTTCCCCCTCGTAGGACACCCGCATCCCTGGCAACGTGACCGCGACACCCGTTACGTCACGCTCGCCTGTCCTGAAATCAGTCATGCGGTGTCCTCCGGTGATCGACCAGCGCTCTGCCAACTCGGTAATGATGACGGTACGGCCCACGGTACGGGCAACGGAAGGGCGCAAATCGGTGGTGACTATTGCTCGTGGTCGCCGTGCGTTGTCAGATAGGCATGACATCCGAATAAACGTGACCGAACACACTACGTGCGCCGATTGCCGGCCGCAACGGGCAGGAGCAAGCTGAGGCGATCAACGCACGTTACCCGCAGCGCGGCGGGGAACACTCGCTGTGCCGCGTCTGCACATCCGAGAACCGGACACGGCGAGGAGCCTCGATGACACACAGCGAAGATGACGGTTTCCGTCCCGGCCTCGAAGGCGTCGTCGCCTTCCACACCGAGATCGCGGAACCGGACAGAGACGGCGGCGCGCTCCGGTATCGCGGCGTCGACATCGAGGACCTCGCAGGCAAGGTGACCTTCAGCGACGTCTGGGCATTGCTCGCCGACGGCACGTTCGGCCGGGGGCTGCCGCCAGCGGAGCCGTTCCCGATCCCGGTGCACTCCGGTGACGTCCGGGTCGACGTCCAGGCGGCGCTGGCGATGCTTGCGCCGATCTGGGGCTACGAGCCGCTGCTCGACATCACCGACGAGCAGGCCCGCGACCAGCTCGCCCGCGCGTCCGTGATGGCGCTGTCCTATGTGGCGCAGTCGGCGCGCGGCATCGGCACGCCCGCGGTGCCGCAGTCGCGGGTGGACGAGAGCAACACCATCACCGAACGGTTCATGACCCGCTGGCGGGGTGAGCCGGACCCCGCGCACGTCAAGGCGGTCGACGCCTACTGGGTGTCCGCCGCCGAGCACGGCATGAACGCCTCGACGTTCACCGCCCGCGTCATCGCGTCCACCGGCGCGGACGTCGCGGCGTCGCTGTCAGGGGCGATCGGCGCGATGTCCGGACCGCTGCACGGCGGCGCGCCCGCGCGGGTGCTGCCGATGGTGTCCGAGGTGGAGCAGGTCGGCGACGCCCGCAAGGTGGTGCGTGACATCCTGGACCGCAAGGATCGCCTGATGGGTTTCGGCCACCGCGTGTACCGGGCGGAGGACCCGCGCGCCCGCGTGCTGCGCCGCACCGCGAAGGAGCTGGGCGCGCCCCGGTACGAAGCGGCTGCCGCACTGGAGCAGGCCGCGCTCGCGGAGTTGCGGGAGCGCAGGCCGGATCGGGCGATCGAGACGAACGTCGAGTTCTGGGCCGCGGTGATGCTGGACTTCGCCGAGGTGCCGCCGCACATGATGCCCGCGATGTTCACCTGCGCCCGGACGGCTGGCTGGTGCGCGCACATCCTGGAGCAGAAGCGCACCGGACGTCTGGTGCGGCCGTCTGCCGTCTACGTCGGGCCAGAGCCCAGGCGCCCAGAAGACGTCGAAGGCTGGGACACCGTCCAGACGCTGTGACGCCCGTGGCGCGCTGCCGCGAGTCTCACCTTGTTGGCCGCGAGTCGCACCGTATTCGGGCCGAGTTGCACCGTAAGCCGCGCGAGTCCCGCGTTTCGGTGTCGCCGTGTGCTGCGTATCACTAACCTGGAGTGATGACGTCCAGGGGGAGTGCCGAGTACCGGCCACTGCTGCCTGCCGGTGGACGGCGACCGCTGCCGATGCGGCTCGTGCAGATCGTCCGTTCGCACCGGAGCCACCTGCCCGCGCCGTGGATTTACGTGGTGGCGCTGCTGGTCGGTGTCGCGCTCGCCGCCGTGACGTGGTGGCTACTGCGGTCGTGGTGGCTCAGCGCCCTCGTCCTCATCGCCCCGGCGCGGGTGGCGGCGCTGCTGTTCGCCGCGACCGCATTCACCGGCGGCAGGGCGGCCGAGACGTGGTCCCGGCTGAAGCTGGACGTCCTCGCCAGCGTGAGCCAGCGGCGGGCGCGCGAACTCGCCGTGCGCCGCCGGGCGGCGCCGTTCCGGGACGCGCCGTTTCCGCTGTACGGCCTGCCGCCAACGTGGCACGGCCGCCGGATGCTGGGCAGCACGTCGTCCACAGCGGACCGGCGCGGGCCGATGCGGACGACGGCGCTCGAACTGCGGCACGTCAACGGATCGACGGTGGACGTCGAAGTCTGCCGCCTCGATGACGACGGAGTGGCCGTCCGGCTGGACGAGCTCGGAGCCGACGCCGATGGCGGCGTGGTCCTCATCCCGGTTGACGGCCAGCGGTGCGAGTTCCGCTACCGCGCATCGGATGACGGCGTGGTCGCACACGCCCAGGTCGATGACCACGCCATTCTCGTGCACTGCGACCGGAGCGCGCTGGAAGACGTCGAGCTGGTGCGCATCACCGACGTGCAGCCCTACATCGACGGCATGGCTCCGTAGCCGCGAGCGGCCGCGCCGCGTCAGGCGATCTTGAGGCGTTGTGGCGATATGTTCCGCCACAACGCCTCAAGATCCATACCGAGAGGGGTCAGGTGGAGCGGCTGAGGCGTGGCGGCGAAGGCTGCGGGCGGGCACCGGCGCCGCGAGCCGAGGCCCCTACCGCGTCACGTCTTGCGGAGCTCCCGCGCGATGACCATCCGCTGGATCTGGTTCGTGCCCTCGAAGATCTGCGGCACCTTCGCCTCGCGCATGTAGCGCTCCACCGGGAAGTCCCGCGTGTAACCCGCGCCGCCAAGGACCTGCACCGCGTCTGTCGTCACCTTCATCGCCGCGTCAGTCGCCACCAGCTTCGCGATGGACGCCTGCCGCGCGAACGGCAGCCCGCGATCCTTGCGGCGCGCGGCCTCCAGGTACGTCGCGCGGGACGACTCCACCGCTGCCGCCATGTCCGCCAGCAGGAACTCCACACCCTGGAAGTCGATGATCGACTTCCCGAACTGCGTGCGCTCCTTCGCGTAGCGGACCGCCTCGTCCAACGCCGCCTGCGCGAGCCCCACCGCGCACGCCGCGATGCCCAAACGACCGGACGCCAGCGAGTCCAGCGCGATCCGCAGCCCGACGCCCTCGCCGCCGAGCAGTCGGTCGGCGGGCACCCGCGCGTCGGAGAAGATCATCTGCGACGTCGTTGACGCCGTCATGCCCATCTTCCGTTCAGGCTGAGCAGAAGAGAGCCCAGGCGTGGCGGCGTCGACAAGCAGGCAGCTGATGCCCTTCGAGCCGTCGGGCGACGTCCGCACCATGGTCGTGTAGAAGTCCGCCTTCCCGCCGTGGGTGATCCACGCCTTGGTGCCGTTGACGACGTACTCGGACCCGTCGCGGACCGCCCGCGTGGACAGCGCCGCCGCGTCCGACCCGGCGTGCGACTCCGACAGCGCGTACGCGCCGAGCAGATCCCCGCCGAGCATGTCCGGCAGCCAGCGGTCGCGCTGCTCGTCGGTGCCGTAGAACGCCAGTGCGAAGCAGGACATCGTGTGCACACTCAGCCCAACGCCGACCGACATCCACGCGCTCGCGATCTCCTCAAGCACCTGGAGATACACCTCGTACGGCACCTCGCCGCCGCCCCACCGCTCGGCGTACGGCAGCCCGAGCAGACCGCTCTTGCCGAGCAGCAGGAACTGCTCGCGGGGGAAGCGCTCCGCCTGCTCGTACTCGTCGGCGCGCGGCGCGAGCTCGTCGCGCGCGATCTCGCGGGTCAGGGCGAGCAGGTCCTCGGCCTCGGTGGACGGCAGCAGGCGTTCGGCTGGCATGTCGACGCTCCAATACAGTACTGAAAACGATACTGTAGATCGTAGCTCAGTACTACCGTACGCTCTAGAACATGGCACGCAGACAGCCGACGGCCCGGCAGCAGGCATTGCTCGCCGAGCTGGAGGAACTGTTCCTCGCCAAGGGCTTCGCCGCGTTCACCCTTGACGACCTCGCGGCGCAGCTCAGCTGCTCGAAGTCGACGCTCTACACCCTCGCGGCCAGCAAGGAACAGCTCGCGACGCTCGTCGTCCGCCGGTTCTTCAAGGGCGCCGCCCGCACCATCGAGGAACGCATCGAGGGCAAGACCGACGCGCGCGACGTCGTCGCGACGTACTTGGCTGGCGTGTCCGACCAACTGCACCGGGCGTCGGCGGAGTTCATGCGCGACATCGCGGAGTTCGCGCCCGCCCGCGTGGAGTACGAATCCAACAGCCGCGCGGCGGCGGAGCGCATTTCGTCCTTCATCGACGACGGCGTGTGCGACGGGACGTTCCGGGACGTGCACGCGACGTTGATCGCCCAGTTCGTCGGCGTGCTGATCGAGGCGATCCAGACCGGCGTCGTGGCCGACCGCGCCGGGGTCAGCGACGCCGAGGCGTACACCGCGTTGTCCGAACTGCTGCTCGACGGACTCACAAGAGAGTGATTCACGCCACCTGGCGCTCATCGATCGACTGTGAGAATGTTCCCAACTCCGCCGTTGGAGGGTAGCCAGGTGCTGCGCGAATGGTGCTCTCTGCACTAGCGTAAGGCGGAATTCATACCCCAACGGGGCGGTGTGCGGTGCGGGTCCTGTCTGGGGCTGGTTGACCACAGCCGACCGAGCCCAGTCAGGCGCAGCCGTCCCGTGTGATGTGAGAGGGACGTACATGTCCGACACCGCAGCCACGCCGCACACCGGCACCGAGACCGTCGCGCTGCGCTTGCCGAACGGCGAGCATGAGCTGAACGTGGTACCCGCTGTCGAGGGCGCGCCGGGCATCGAGCTCGGCAAGCTGCTGTCCTCTACCGGATACATCACGTATGACCCCGGTTTCGTCAACACCGGCGCGACGTCGTCAGCGATCACGTATATCGACGGTGACGCGGGGATCCTCCGCTATCGGGGCTACCCGATCGAGCAGCTCGCGGAGCACTCGAACTTCATCGAGGTCTCCTACCTGCTCATCTACGGTGAGCTGCCAACGGAGCGTCAGCTCGCCGACTTCACGGGGCGCATCGAGCGCCACACGCTGCTGCACGAGGACCTGAAGCGGTTCTTCGACGGCTTCCCGCGCGACGCGCACCCAATGCCGGTGCTGTCCAGCGCGGTCTCGGCGCTGTCGACGTTCTACCAGGACTCGCTGAACCCGTTCGATGAGCCGAGCGTGGAGCTGTCCACCGTCCGAATGCTGGCCAAGGTGCCGACGCTCGCGGCCTACGCCTACAAGAAGTCCATCGGTCAGCCGTTCCTGTACCCGGACAACTCGCTCAGCCTTGTCGAGAACTACCTGCGGATGACCTTCGGGCTGCCCGCTGAGCCGTACGAGATCGACCCGGACGTGGCCAAGGCGCTCGACCTGCTGTTCATCCTGCACGCCGACCACGAGCAGAACTGCTCGACGTCGACCGTGCGGATGGTCGGCTCGTCCGAGGCGAACCTGTTCGCCAGCGTCTCGGCGGGCATCAACGCGCTGTTCGGCCCGCTGCACGGCGGCGCCAACGCGGCCGTCCTCGACATGCTGGAGGGCATCCGGGAGGACGGCGGCGACGTCGCCCGGTTCGTCTCCAAGGTGAAGAACAAGGAAGAGGGCGTCCGCCTGATGGGCTTCGGCCACCGGGTGTACAAGAACTACGACCCGCGCGCCAAGATCATCAAGAAGACGGCGGACGACATCCTCGGCAGGCTCGGCAAGAGCGACGAACTGCTGGAGATCGCGAAGAAGCTGGAGGAGACCGCGCTCTCCGACGACTACTTCGTGCAGCGCAAGCTCTACCCGAACGTCGACTTCTACACCGGCCTGATCTACCGGGCGATCGGGTTCCCGACCGAGTACTTCACGGTGCTGTTCGCGCTGGGCAGGCTGCCGGGCTGGATCGCGCACTGGCGCGAGATGATGCTCGACCCGGCCCGCAAGATCGGCCGGCCGCGCCAGGTCTACACCGGTGCGCCGGAGCGGGAGTACCTGGAGATCGAGAAGCGCTGAACGTGGTGCGCGTGTCCGTTGCGGCCGCGAGCCGCCGACGCCCCGCTGGTGTGCCCAGCGGGGCTGCGCTCAGCCCCGCAGCGCCGCCGCCAGCTTCATCCGGCTGCCGGTGTGCAGCACGGCGTTCTGGTAGATCCGCCCGCCGAGGTAGGTGACCAGCGCGATCGCGGCGAGCGTGAGCCCGATGGCCAGCGCGCTCTCCCACGCGGCGACGTCGCCCGCCGCGATGCGCCCGGGCATCAGGATCGGCGACAGCAGCGGGACCAGCGACAGGACGCGCGCCGCCGTGCCGTCCGCGTCGGCGATCATCACGTTGAACCCGGCGAGGAAGCCGACGACCAGCACCATCGTCACCGGGGTGAGCACGGACTGGGCGTCCTCCTGCCGTGACACCAGCGCGCCGGAACCCGCGAACAGCGCGGCGTACAGGAAGAACCCGAGCAGGTACCAGACCACGCCCCACACCAGCGTGCCCACCGCGACGCCGGACAGCGTGAGGACGTCGGCGGCCAACGCCAGCGCGATCCCCGCTGCCGCGATCGCGACCAGTTGGATGAGGCCGACCAGCCCGATGCCGATGATCTTGCCGAGCAGCAGCTGCCACGGCCGGATCGTCGCGAGCAGGATCTCCACGACCCGGCTCGCCTTCTCCTCGACGACGCCCTGGGCGACCAACGTGCCGTAGGCGTTGATCGACATGAACAGCAGGAACGCCATGATCGCGCCGATGGCGAGCCGCTGGCCGTCCTCGGTGCCGTTCGGCTCGATCGCGGTGACCGTGACCTGCGCGGCGTTCGCCTCCGCCATCACGCGCGCCGGGTCGGGCACGCCCGCCTCCGCGAGCTTCGCGGTCAGCACCTCCTGCCGGGACAGCCCGGTCAGCACCGCGCGCAGCCTGGGGTTCAGCCCGTCCTTGACGAGCACCCGCATCTCGGCGGCGGTGCCGGTGACCACCGCGTCAAGTGCGCCGTCGCTGAGCTGGGCCTTCGCGGCCGCGACGTCGGTCACGGTGGTCGTGTCGACGTCGATGTCCAGCTCCGCCGACGCGGTGGCGACCCGTTCGGACAGGCCGGTCGCCTGGCCGGCGAAGCCGATCCGGCTGCGGTCCTCGTCGCCGAAGACCGACATCTGGAGCAGCACGTAGCCCGCCATCACGGCGATGATCACCAGCGTGCCGATCAAGAACCACTTCGTGCGCAGCCGGAGCACCAGTTCTCGTTGCGCGACGAGGCGCACCGCGGCGGCCGATGTCACTGGGCGTTCCCTTCCACGACGACGTTGCGGAACAGTTCGGCCAGCGTCGGCCGGTGCCGGGAGAGCTCGGTGACCCTGCCCGCCGCCATCGCGGCCCGCAGCACCGCCTGCTCATCGACGTCCGGTGCCAGTTCGAGCAGCGTCGCGCCGCCGTTTGCGCTGACGACCCGCACGCCCTCGAGGCCGTCCGCCCATCCCGGCGCGCTTTCGACGCTGACCCGCAGCCGCGTGGTGGCGTCGGCGGTCAGCTCGTCGATGCTGCCGACGGCCACCATCGCGCCGTCGCGGATGATGCCGACGCGGTCGCACAGCCCCTCGACCAGCGCGAGCTGGTGGCTGGAGAACACCACCGGCACGCCATGCGCGGCCTTCTCCCGCAGGACCTCGCTCATGACGTCGACGGCGACCGGGTCGAGGCCGGAGAACGGCTCGTCCAGCACCAGCAGCGCCGGGTCGTGCACCAGCGCGGCGGCGAGCTGCACCCGCTGCTGGTTGCCGAGGCTGAGCTTCTGGATCTCGTCGTCGCGGCGGTCCGCGAGCCCGAGTCGCCTGATCCAGTTCTCGGCGGCGGCGTGGGCGTCGTTGGTGGCGAGGCCGTGCAGCCGGGCGAGGTAAATCAGCTGGTCGCGGACGGTCATCTTCGGATAGAGCCCGCGTTCCTCCGGCATGTAGCCGATGCGAGCGCGGGTCTCGCGGCCGATCGGCGTGCCGTCGAAGCGCACCTCACCGGCGTCGGCGGCGAGCACGCCGAGCATGATCCGCATCGTCGTGGTCTTGCCCGCGCCGTTGCTGCCGACGAAACCGAACAGCTCACCAGGGCCGACAGTGAAGCCGACGTCGTCGAGCGCGACGATGTCGCCGTAGCGTTTGCGCAGGCCAGTGACCTCGATGGCGTGCGGCACCGTGCCCCCCGCGTGCGGGACGTCGAACGCCATGGCGTGCCTCCTCGCGCGATCGCAGCCTCCCAGCACGGCCAATGATCGCGCGCGGTGATCAGGGCGGGTGCGGCGGGGTGTCACCGGATGCGCTGAATGACGCTTTCACTGCGTTGGGTGCGGTGAAGGCGTCGTTCGTTGCGTCTGACGCAGGGAAGGCGCCCTCCACTGCACGGACCGGGACGCCGTCCACCAACGCCGGTAACCGGTCCGGGTGACATCCGACGTACGCCTGCACCGGGGCGGTCAGCGCCGCGCCGGCGACCGACACGACGCCGTCCGGCAGCAGCTCGCGGCGGTAGCGCGGGTCGGCCCTGCCCGGCTCGCCCCAGCAGCTCAGGTCAGCGCCCTCGCATTTGTCGAGCGTTTTGAGCTGGTCGTCGGTGGCCAGCAGGACGACGTGCTGCTCGGTGACGGCCGGGGTGTCCGAGACGCCCTGGACGTTCGGCATGAGCGTGAGCGTCACCGTGCGCTGGTTGTCGCGGGCGCGCACGCCGGTCGTCCACACCGCGGCGTACCCGACGCAGTCGGCGAGCAGAGCCACGGCCGGTCCGGTGAAGCCTAGGTTGTCGCGCAACCAGGTGAGCTTCGACGGGCAGGCGTTGGAGCCGTACGCCAGGACCGGTGTCCGTCCCGCCAGCGGTTGAGCGCCGCGTGCGGCGAGCCAGGCGTCCAGCGGTACGCCGCCGCGCCCGTCGACGTCCCGGCTGCCGCCGCTGCCGTCCGGCCCGCTGCCGTCCGGCCCGCTGCCGTTCGCGCCGCTGACGACGTAGCCGCTGGGCTCCGCCGTCAGCGGGTAGCCAACGCCGTCGACGTGCACGAACGACGTCGGCGCACGACGTCCGGGGTACGGGTCGGCCGGGTACTCGGCGTCGCGAAACGTGAACACGGCCCTCAAGTGTGACCGACCGTCCCCGGTCGTCGCTACGTCAGCCGGGTGATCTCCAGCTGACCCTCGGCGTTAGCCGTGCGCAGCCGCTTCTTGTCGAACTTGCCGACGCTGGTCTTGGGCACCTCGTCCACGAACGTCCAGTTCTCCGGGAGCTGCCACTTCGCGACCTTGTCGCTGAGGAAGTCCCGCAGCTCGGCGGCGGAAACCTGCTCGCCCTCCTTGAGTACGACGGCGACCAGCGGGCGTTCGTCCCACTTCTCGTCCGGGATGCCGATGACGGCAGCCTCCGCGACGGACGGATGCGCCATGACGTCGTTCTCCAGCTCCACCGACGAGATCCACTCGCCACCCGACTTGATGACGTCCTTCGACCGGTCGGTCAGCGTCAGGAAGCCGTCCGGGGTGACGTGACCGACGTCGCCGGTGCGCAGCCAGCCGTCGTGGAACTTCTCCGGGTCCTCGACACCATGATAGGAGGCGGTGATCCACGGCCCGCGCACTTCGAGCTCGCCGACGCTCTGGCCGTCCCACGGCAGCTCGGCACCGGAGTCGTCGATCAGCCGCGCGCGCACCGACGCCGGGAAGCGGCCCTGCGTGTACCGGTACGCCCACGCCTGCTCGCCCGTGGTGCCCACGGGTGCGCGGGCGACGCTGCCCAGCGGCGACGTCTCGGTCATGCCCCAGGCGTGCAGCACGGGAACGCCGTACTGCTTCTCGAAGGTGTGCATCATCGCGGGCGGCACCGCGGAGCCGCCGATGACGACTTCGCGCAGGTGGGAGATGTCCTGCGGGTTGGCTTCCAGGTGCTGCAACAGTCCCTGCCACACGGTCGGGACGGCGGCGGCGAACGTCGGCATCTCGGCGGCCAGCATCTCCGCGATCGGGCCAGGCTGCAGGAAGCGGTCCGGCATGACGAGCGACGCGCCGACCATGAACGCGGCATACGGCAGGCCCCACGACATCGCGTGGAACTGCGGGACGATCGCGAGGGCCTTGTCCGCCTGCGACAGCGCCATGCTGTCACTCATGCACACCTGCATGGAGTGCAGCCAGATGGAGCGGTGCGAGTAGACGACGCCCTTCGGGTCGCCGGTCGTGCCCGACGTGTAGCACATCGCGGCGGCGGAGTTCTCGTCGATCTCGGGCCAGTCGAAGGTGTCCGGCTGCGCGGCGAGCAGTTCCTCGTAGGAATGCACACTCACCCCATCGGGTGCTTCTAGCGAGGACGCCTCGCCGTTGGCGACGATGACGTGCCGGACGGTCTTCAGCTCGGGCAGCTGCTTCGCCAGCAGCGGCACCAGCGTGCCGTCGACGATGATGACCTCGTCCTCCGCATGGTTCGCGACGAAGATCAACTGGTCAGGGAACAGCCGGATGTTGAGGGTGTGCAGCACCGCGCCCATCGCGGGGACGGCGAGGTACGCCTCAAGGTGTTCGTTGTTGTTCCACATGAACGTCGCAACGCGCTGATCTGCGGTGATGCCGAGGGAACGCAGCGCGTTCGCCAGTCGCGCGGCCCGCTCGCCGACCTGCGCGTACGTCTCCCGCCGGGGTTCCTCGCCTGTCCATGTGACGACCTCGCTCGCGCCGTGTGTGCTCGCGCCGTAGCGGAGCAACTGGGACAGCGAGAGTGGAACGTCTTGCATGGTGCCGAGCATGAGAACTCCTGGTGTCACGTAGGCCACGGAAGCGGTTTGTGGCGAGCGTAACCCCGTCGGCAACACTCGATATCCACCTTTCGCATGAGTGCTTCAACCAGGCGATATGGCGTGTCGGTGCAGCACGTTTGGCCGGGTTGGCGTTTACTTGGTGAGTAGTGCCTGTCCGGGCGGGTCGGTTCGCGGCCCGCGAATGGCAGGACGATCAAGCGCAAAGAGGAAGGATTAGTACGTTGGCTCTGCCCACGTTGACTCCGGAGCAGCGCGCCGAAGCGCTCGCCAAGGCGGCGGAAGCTCGCAAGGCCCGGTCCGAGCTGCTCGCGTCGATCAAGTCTGGCAAGCAGAGCATCGACTCGGTGCTCAAGCGCGCCAAGGAGGACAAGACCATCGGCAAGACCAAGGTCGCGGCCCTGCTCAAGGCCGTCCCCGGCCTGGGTGCCGTGAAGGTCGCGGCGCTGCTCGAACAGGCAGGTATCGACCCGGACCGCCGCGCGGCTGGTCTCGGTGAGCGGCAGCGCGCCGCGTTGCTCGACGCGCTCAAGTAGTACATCCCCATAGGTCTCCACCGGCACGCCAGGTGCCGGCATAAGACCTGGTAGACGCCGTGGCGGGCGTCTACCAGGCGGCTTGCGCGTGTCTTCGCGGGGCAGTTGCACTGATCACGACTGCGAAACCAGGCAGCGAGGTAGTGCCACAATCGTTCCGTGACGGATACCGCGAGCATGTCGCGCCAGGGCGTGGCCGACCCCGTACGTGCGCTCGCCGACTATCGCCGTGGTGATTTCCTGTTCGCCACCCAGCAGCGCACGCTGTTCGCGCGCGGCGTTGAGCGCGAGGTCCCCTTCGTGGGTGATTCTGCTGCGGTTGATTCCGCGCTGTTCGCTGAGCTGGACGACGCCGCGACGCCGCTCGCCGTCGGTGTGCTGCCCTTCGACATGACGGCGGGACCAGCGCCTCGGCTCGTCGTGCCGCGTGAGCTGCGCGTGGCCGGGCCGGCGCACGAGCGGATCCGGGCGTTGCCCACACGCGAGATCGGCGTGCCCTCACGGTTGTTGGCGGTGCCCGAGCAGGCGGCGCACGTCGACGCCGTGTCGCGCGCTCTTGCGCCGTTGCGGGACGGTGCGCTGCGCAAGGTCGTGCTCGCGCGCGCTCTCGACGTCGCCTTCGCCGCCGACGTCGATCCGGTGAGCGTCCTGCACAACCTCATCGCGGACAATCCGGACGGCTTCACCTTCGCCGCCGCGTTGCCAGGCGATCGCACGCTGGTCGGGGCCAGTCCCGAGCTGCTGGTGCGCCGTTCCGGGACGCGCGTGGTCGCGCATCCGCACGCGGGCACCGCGCCGCGCTCGACCGACCCCGACGTTGACGAGGCCAACGCGCGCGGCCTGCTGGCCTCGGCCAAGGACAAAACGGAGCACGCGCTGGTCGTGGAGGCCGTCGTTGAGGCGCTGCGGCCGTTCTGCCGCACGCTCGACGTGCCCTCGACGCCCTCGCTCGCGCCCACGCCCGCCGTGTGGCACCTCGGCACGGAGATCACCGGCGAGCTGGCCGACCCCGACGTGAGCGCGTTGGCGCTGGCCACGGCGTTGCACCCGACGCCAGCGGTGTGCGGCACGCCCACCGACGCGGCGCGAGAGCTCGTCGGGGAGCTGGAGCCGTTCGACCGGGACTACTACGCGGGCGCGGTCGGCTGGGTCGACGCCGCAGGCGACGGCGAGTGGGCCGTCGCGATCCGCTGCGCCGAGATCGCGGAGCGATCGATGCGCCTCTACGCGGGCGGCGGCATCGTCGCCGCCTCCGACCCGGACGCGGAACTGGCCGAGACGTCGGCGAAGTTCACGACGCTCCTGCAAGCCATGGGCGTCGACCTGGAGGCGTAAGCGGTCTCGGTGGTGCGCTCGTCGCCGCACCGTGTCCGACACTCACGACGCCGTGTCCTGCGTTCTGGACGCTGTGTTCGGCGTTCCGGACGCTGTGTCCTGCGTTCCGGACGTTGTGTTCTGCATTCGGGACGCTGTGTCTGCGTTCGGTTCAGAACGACGTCCAGCGCTCGGTGATGTCGACAGCTTTGTCCGTCAACACCGCCACGGCCGCGCGATAGCCAGGGCCGGGATCGACGTCCAGCAGCGTCGTGGCGGCCGGATCGAGTGCGGCGTCATCGGCCGCCACCAACCGAGCGGGCTCGCCGGGCGCGGACAAGGTGATGCTGCGCAACGGGATCTTCAACCCTCGTCCAGTCGCCTTCATCAACGCTTCCTTGCGCGCCCAGTAGGTGAAGAACGCAGCGGCAGCGTCGTCCGGGGCAAGCTGGGCCAAGGCAGCGCGTTCGGTGTCGTTGAGCGCGTAGGTGATGAGGTCGCCAGCGGCGCGCCTGCTGGTCGCCTCCACGTCGAGCCCCACCGACATGCCAGCTGTTACTGCGACACCCACCCGAGCGCCGGAGTGCGACAGCGAGAGCGCGACGTCGTCGTGCCCGATCACGCGCGGTCTGCCGTGTGGTTTGCCGCAGTCCTCGCAGGTGGCGTCGAATGCGATCGCTTCTGGTGTCGTCCCGAGCCATCGCGCGACGGCGGTGCGGGCGAGTAGCCGTCCGGTGAGGAACCGGAGCTTGTCCGCGTCCTGGCGGTAGGCGTTGAACCGCCCGCGCTCCGTGTCGTCCAGTGTGTGGAGGTGGTCGTCCGCCGATGCCAGCGGCCGCGACCACCACACTTCGCACGCGACGCTCATTGGCCTCAACCTCCGGGTTGTGGTCGGCGCGCGTGGCACTGGCGCGGAAGGCAGCACGGCAGGACGTCGGGAATGACGAACACAGTGTCCTGAGTGCAGGACACGGCGTCGGGAGTGCAGGACACGGCGTGGCGGGTCACACGCGGGTGCCCCACGTGTACTTCACGATGGTGCGGCAGCGTTCCATGTCGGGCTGCGGCGGCGCATCGCCGGTGCCGAGCGAACGCAACGCGAGGTCGGTGAACTGGCTGGCCAGCGCGTCCAGCTTGATTTCGCCCTTGGGGGAATACCACCGCGCGACACCGCTGCACATCTCCAGCACGGCCCGGCGGGCGGTGCCGTCGGGATCGGGCCGGAACACGCCAGCCTCCGCGCCCTGCTCGACGGTCTCCGCCCACAGCAGCTCGTAGGCATCGCGCTTGTCGATCACCCGCTTGCGCAGCTTCGGCGAGAGCGAGCGGAGCTCGTTGTCGACGACGGCGGTCTCCTTGGCCTGCACCGCGTGAGCGATCACGTGCAGGGTGACCAGCCTGCCCAGTTTCTCCTGCGGATCGGCCACGTCGGTCGTCGCCAGCATCGCCGCGGACAGCAGTCGCTCCAGACTTTCCCACATGATGTCGGCGAGCAGTTCTTCCTTGCTGCCGATGTAGTGGTACAGGCTCGCGGGCGACACCTTCGCCGCCTGCGCCAACTCCCTGATGCCGACGCCGTGGAAGCCCTTCTTCGCGAACAGCCGGATCGCGGCGTTGCGTACTCGGGTTTGGGTCGGGTTCACCGCCATGATTGCTCCACCCTGTCGTAAGTTCGTGCGAGCGCGTCGCCGCCGCCCCGCAACTGTCCTTTCGCGACTCGCTCCGATGGTGTCATCGGCAAGGAGTCCACGACGGACCAAAAGCGAGGCACTTTGAAGTAGGCCAGTTTGGACGAACAGAATTCCGCCAGTGCGTCCGGCTCCGGCTCGGCGTCACTGGCCGGGACGACGAACGCCTTGATCTCCTCGCCGCGCACGTCGTCCGGCACGGCGATAACGGCAGCAAGCGAGATATCGGGATGCTGCTGCAATGTCCGCTCCACCTCGTCGGCCGAGACGTTCTCACCGCTGCGCCGGATCATGTCCTTGGTCCTACCCACGTAGTACACCCGGCCCTGCTCGTCCATGGTGGCCAGGTCACCAGTGTGGAACCAGCCGCCGCGAAACGCACGTTCGGTCGCGGCCGGGTCGTCGTGGTACCGCAGCATCAGACCGGTGCCGCGCAGCGCCAACTCGCCGGTCTTGCCACGTGGCAGGGGCAGGCCGTCGTCGCCGAGGATGACGGCCTCCCGCTCGCTGGTCGGCCTGCCGATGCAGCCGGTGGCGACCAGGTCGTCGTGATCGGCCTGGGACATCCTGATGTCCGCCCCTGTCTCGGTCATGCCGAACGCCTCGTACCACGGCACGCCCCAGCGCTCCTCCAACGCGGCGTGCAGGTCGTGTGGAATGGCGGACGCGTGGATCGCCCGGACCCGGTGGCGCCGGTCGTCGGGGCTCTCCGGCTGGCGCAGCAGCAACGTCGGCATCAAGCCGAGACAGTAGAACCACGTGACGTCGTACTCGCGCACCTTCTGCCAGAACGTCGACGGGTGGAATCGGTCCAGCACGACGAGGGTCGCTCCCGATGCGAGTCCTAACGCGACGTTCCACTGCGGATCGATGTAATGGAACGGCTGCGCGGTGATGATGGTGTCGGCGTCGCTGATGGACGGAAAGTCGGTCACCAACCCACGAACCAACGTCAGCCAGTACCGATGCGGCAGCACGCAGCCCTTCGGCGCGCCGGTAGTGCCCGAGGTGTACTGGATGTTCACCGGCTGTTCCGGCACGGCGGCAGCACCCTCGTAAGCACCGGCCGCCACACCGAGATCGTCCGGTGTCAGAATCCGTTCCACCGACGTCCCGGGCTGGATGCGTGCCATGAGGTCGGTGAACTCCGGCTCCACCACGGCCAGCCGTGCGCCGGAGTGCGCAAGCACGTGCCCGCCGTCGACCTCGCGGTAGTTCGTGTTGACCGGCACGATCGCCGCGCCGACCCGCGCCAGTGCCAACCACAGCCACGGGAACGCCGGCCGGTTGCGCAGCATCACCGCCACCCGGTCACCCGCCGCGATCCCGTACCCGGCCAGCACCCCGGCGAGCCGTGCGCTTTCTCGCTCGACGTCGCCGAACGTCAGCGACGTGCCGGTCTCGTCGAACACCCACGCCGCGCGATCCGGCCACCGCGTCGCCGCGCGAGCGACCAGTGTGGACAGATCATCGATGTCGGCGAGTGTCGTCATGCCCCCTCCGTGCCTCGATCACGGAATCGCCCGGACGACGCGGCGACGTCCGCCGTGTTCTCGGTCAGCAGTGCATGGGTCACTTCGAGCTCCAATGCGGACTCCAGCGACGTGTCCATTCCGGAGTTCACCCCGCGCTTCACGAGCGTGACCGCATAGGACGGTTTGCCCGATAGTTCGCGCGCCATGTCAACGGCAGCAACACGCACGTCGGGGGTGACCCGGTTGACCAGCCCCATCTCCAGCGCCCGCTGGGCGCCGATGCGTTCCCCGAGCAGCAGCAGTTCCTTTGCCCGCATCGGCCCCACCAGCAGCGGCAGCAACCGGGACGCGCCACCGGTGACGCTGAGCCCGAGCCCGGCCTCCGGGAACGCGAACACCGCATCCTCGGCGGCGAGCACCAGATCACAGCCGAGCGCGAACTCCGCACCAGCGCCGATCGCATAGCCGTGCACGGCCGCGATCACCGGTTGCGGCAAGCCCCGCAGTCGCTGCGTGACGTGCTGAATCCGCTCGATCCTGGCGCGCGAATCCCCTGATGGCGTTGGCTCTTTGAGGTCGTGACCAGCGCAGAACGCCCTGCCGTTGCCCGCTAACACGACGGCGCGGACGTCGTCGCGCGCTGCGACCTCGTCCAGCCGTGTGATCAGATCGTCGACGAGTGCGGACACCACCGCGTTGAGCCGGTGCGGCCGGTCGAGCGAGACCACGGCGACGCCGTCGGCGACGTCCATGGCGACCGTGCGCGCTGAATCAACAGACACCATGCCGCCCAGCCTAGACGATCGAACGATCGGTCGGCTAGGTTTGTGACGGCAACGACCTATGGCGATGTGGGGGTGCGGAAATGCGGGTGGACGCGGTCTACACCGGGGTGACGGTGCTGACCGGCGAGGACTTCCGGCCGGTGGACGCGATGGCCGTGCTGGGCGGCAGGGTCGTCGCGCTGGGCGACGACGCGCGAGGGCTCAGCGCGGCGCGAACCGTCGACCTCGGCGGCGCCATCGTCGTGCCTGGCTTCCACGACGCGCATAACCACATGGCCTGGTACGGCATGGGCCTCGACGAACTCGACGTCAGCGAGGCGAGCTGCACCAGCCTGGACGACGTCTATGCCGCCGTCGCCGCGCGCGCCGCCGAGCAGCCGGAAGGCACGTGGATCGTCGGACGTGGCTACGACCAGACCAAACTCGGCAAACACCCCGACCGGCACGGCCTCGACCGCGCGGCACCGAAACACCACGTCAAGCTCAAACACACCACCGGCCACATGTGCGTCGTCAACTCGCTGGTGCTGCACCAACTCGATCTGACGATCGTACCCGCGGGCGGCGACGTCGTCAGCGAGGGCGGCGAGCCGACCGGCCTGCTGCGCGAACAGGCGCAACGGTTGCTCGACCCACTGCTGTATCCGGTGCCGCTGGCCGACGTCGAACGCGGCATCGACCGCGCTGGTCAGCAGTACCTCAGTGAGGGCATCACCAGCGTGCAGGAAGCTGGCATCGGCGGCGGCCTCGTCGGCAACACGCCGATCGAACTCGCCGCGTACCAGCGGGCGCGCGACGCTGGCAGGCTGCGGGTCCGCACGACGGTGATGGTCGCAGCCGACTCGCTGCACCCGCTGGAACACGGTGACGGCGACGATGTCGAGTTCGGCCTCGATCTCGGCCTGCGCACTGGGTTCGGCGACGACTGGCTGCGGATCGGGCCGACGAAGCTGTTCTCCGACGGCTCGCTGGTCGGGCGTACCTGCGCGATGCACGAGCCGTTCGCGGGCGAGACCGACAACGTCGGCTACTTCCAGACGGCGGAGGACACAATCCCCGAGATCATCCGGCGCGCGCACCGCTCCGGCTGGCAGATCGCCACGCACGCGATCGGGGACCGCGCGATCGCCGTCGTGCTCGACGCCTACGCCGCCGCGCTGGCGGAGTTCCCGCGCGCCGACCACCGGCATCGCATCGAGCACTGTGCCGTCATCGACCAGCCTGACCTGCGGCGGGTCGCCGAGCTGGGTGTCATTCCGGTGCCGCAGGGGCGGTTCGTCAACGAGATCGGCGAGGGGATGCGCGCCGCGCTCGGCCCGGAGCGGGAGGCGTGGTGCTACCGCCAGCGCGCCTTCCTCGACGCCGGGTGCGTCGTGCCGGGCAGCTCCGATCGCCCGGTTGTCAACGGCGCGCCGCTGCTCGGCATGGCCGACATGGTGCACCGCCGCACCCCGACCGGGCACGTGCTCGCGCCGGACGAGCGGATCACCGCGCGCGAGGCGCTGCGCGCGTATACCTACGGCTCGGCGTACGCCACGTTCGCGGAAGGTGACTTCGGCACGCTCGACGTCGGCAAGCGCGCCGACTTCGTGGCGTTGTCCGCCGATCCGACCAATGAGGATGCGCTCGGTGGTGTGAAGGTGCTGGCCACCGCCATCGATGGTGCGATCGTCTACGAGAGCTGAGGGAGGACCGATGGCCGTACGGGACGCGACACGCGCCGACGTCGACGAGATCTGCTCGCTCATCGAGGAGCACGCGGCGTACGAGGGCAAAAACGACCTGCGCCTTGACCGCGCCGCGATGACGGAGCACCTGTTCGGCGTTGACCCGAAGGCGTGGGTGTTGATCGCCCATCCGGACGACGCCCCCGATGCGGTGGCGGGGTTCGCGTTCTGCTGGTCGACGTTGTCGACGTGGGAGGGCAAGCCCGGTATCTGGATGGACGACCTGTTCGTCCGGTCCGCCTATCGACGTCGCGGCTTCGCGGCGGAGCTGATGGTGGCGCTGCGCAAGCGCACCGACGGAAGGGTCGAGTGGGAGATGCGGGAGGAGAACGACAAGGCGACGGCGTTCTACGCGCAGCTCGGCGCGGTGCCGGTGACGGGCTGGGTGCAGTACCGCTGGCAGCTCTGACGGGCGAACATCGCCCGATGACCAGGGCCGTATCGTAGGGGTATGCAGGATCGGTTGCAGCGACGTTCAGCCTCGATCGAGGACTACGTCCGGGTCATCTACGGCCTCGCGGAGCGGGGTGATGAGGTCACCAACAACACGTTGTCCTCACGGCTCGAGGTGAGCCCGTCCTCGGCGTCGGGGATGGTGACCAAGCTGTCGCAGCAGGGGCTCGTCGCGCACGTCCCGTACAAGGGCATCGGTCTGACACCGGAAGGGATGAAACTGGCGCGCTCGGTGCTGCGCAGGCATCGCCTGATCGAGTCGTACCTCGTCTCCGAACTGGGTTACACCTGGGACGAGGTGCACGCCGAGGCCGACGCGCTGGAGCACGCCGTCTCCGACCTGCTGATCAACCGCATCGCGGCGAAGCTCGGCAACCCGGTGCGCGACCCGCATGGCGACCCGATCCCGTCCGCGGACGGCAGCGTCGAGGAGATGCCCACCCGCATCCTTGACGAGCTGGAGCCAGGGACCGTCGGGGAGATCGTCCGGGTCTGGGACACCGACCCTGACCTGCTGCGTTACCTCGCCGAACGGCAAATCGGCCTCGGGGAGCGCATCGAGGTCGTCGAGCGGCAGCCGTTCGGCGGGCCGCTGGTCGTCAAGGTCGGCACCGACACCCACGCGCTCGGCAAGGAGATCGCGCAGGCGCTGTCCGTGGCGCTGCTGTAGCGGCTCAGTCCTCGTCGCGGCCTTCCAGTAGCAGTCGCACCGACAGCTCAAGCCGGTGCTGGACGTCGGTCGCGGACGCGCGCCGTGTCACCCACGCCACCAGGTTCGCCATCCAGACGTCGGCGATCATGTGGAAGATGACGCTGTCCCGCTCGGTGGGCTCGTCCTTGCCCATCGCGCGGGCGAACATGCTCTCCATCAGCTTGCCGACCTGCTCCACCTCTGCGGCGGCGGTCGTGTCGGCGAACATGAACGCGCGCACCATCGCCTCGGTGAGATGCGGGTCGCGCTGCATCATCCGCGTGTTGCGGCCGAGTACGAACAACAGCCGGTCGGTCGCCGTCTCGCCGGGGATCTTGGTGCGGTCGAGCTTCTCGCTCGCCCGCTGGAACTCCCGCGACAGGCCCGCCACCAGCAGGTGCAACTTGGACGGGAAGTACCGGTACAACGTGCCGAGCGCGACGTCGGCCTTGTCCGCGACCGAGCGCATCTGCACCGCGTCGTAGCCGCCCTTCGCCGCCAGCGCGAGCGTGGCGTCGATGATGCGCTTGCGCCGTTCGCGTTGCGCCGCCGACCCGACTTCTTCGTTCGACGTCGTGGCCATGCTGGCGCTGTTGCTCGTCGCTTGTGGCGGCATCGCGTTGACTCCCGGTGCGTCGGAACCTGTTGCAGGTTGTCGCGAGTAGCTTACCTGAGCCTCCCGGCTCCGCCGGTGATGCGGTAGTCGACATCTGTGTAGAACACGTTCTACTCTGAGGTGGTAGACGTCGCCGAGGAGGAACCCGTGCCGATCGCCATCACCGACACCCAGCGCGCGCTCGCGGACGCCATCCGGGACTGGGCGGAGCGCTCACGTCCGGTGGACGCCGCACGAGCCGGTGATCCCGAGCGGACCTGGGAAGGGCTGTCCGACATCGGGCTGTTCGGCATCGCCGTCCCGGACGACCTGGGCGGCGCCGGGGCCACGCTCGCGGACGCCGCCGCTGGGCTGGAGGCTGCCGCCGAAGCGCTGGTGCCCGGCCCGGTCCTGTCCACCATGCTCGCCGCGGTCATCCTCAGCCGACATGCGGACGCCGCCCTGGCCAAGGACGTCGTTCCCGGCCTGGTCGCGGGGACGTCGAAAGCGGCGCTCGCACTGGAACCGGGCACGGTCACCGGCACGACGACGTCCGACGGCATCCGGCTGTCCGGGGACGCCGGGCTGCTCCCGGGTGCGAACGCTGACGCCGTGCTGCTCCTGCCCGCCGACGTTGACGGCGAACAGCGGTGGTGCGTCGTCGCGCCCGGGCTGGCGCGGGTCGAGCGCGCGGAGTCCCTGGACCTGAGCCGGGGTGTCGCCCGTGTCCACCTCGACGACGTCGTCCTGCCACCGACCGCCCTGGTGCCCGACGTCGACGTGCGGGACATGGCGGCCACACTCGCCGCCGCCGAGGCGTCCGGCATCGCGGCGTGGTGCCTGCGCACGGCGAGCGAGTACGCCTGCGTGCGGGAGCAGTTCGGCGTGAAGATCGGCACGTTCCAAGCGGTCAAGCAGCTGTGCGCCACGATGCTGTGCCGGGCGGAACAGGCCGCCGCGCTCGCCTGGGACGCCGCCCGCGCCGCCGACGACGACCCGGACCAGCACGCCTTCGCTGCCGCGGTGGCGGCAGCGGGTGCCCTCGACGCCGCCGTCGACAACGCCAAGGACTGCGTCCAGGCGCTCGGCGGCATCGGCTTCACCTGGGAGCACGACGCCCACCTCTACCTGCGCCGGGCCGTCGCGCTGCGCCAGTGGCTCGGCGGGAGCGCGGCCTGGCGACGTCGTACCGCCCGACTCGCGCTGGACGGCACGCGCCGGAACCTGGCCATCGACCTGCGTGAACACGGTCCGGACGCCGCCACCGCCGAGCGGGTGCGGGCCGACGTCGCGGCGATCGCCGCCGCACCGGACGAGCGTCGCAGGTGGATGCTCGCCGAGACCGGCTACCTCATGCCGCACTGGCCCACGCCGTACGGGCTCGACGCGTCACCCGCGCTGCAACTGGCCATCGACGCCGAACTCGACCGGGCGGGCGTCGAGCGCCCTGACCTGGTCATTGGCGGGTGGGCCACCGCGACCATCCTGCGCCACGGCACCGACGACCAGCGCGACCGCTTCCTGCTGCCGACGTTGCGGGGCGAGCTGAACTGGTGCCAGTTGTTCAGCGAGCCGGAGGCGGGCTCCGACCTGGCCTCGCTGCGCACCGTCGCGGAACGCACCGACGGCGGCTGGCTCCTAACTGGACAAAAGGTGTGGACGTCGCTCGCGCGCGAGGCGGACTGGGCAATCTGCCTCGCCCGCACCGACAAGGACGTCCCGAAGCACAAGGGCATCACGTACTTCCTGGTCGACATGACTTCGCCCGGCATCGAAACCCGCCCGCTGCGGGAGATCACCGGTGTGGAGCGGTTCAACGAAGTGTTCCTGACCAGCGTATTCGTGCCGGACGCCAACGTCGTCGGCGAGCAGGGCGACGGTTGGCGGCTCGCCCGCACCACGTTGGCGAACGAGCGAGTCGCGATGAGCGACTCGTCGCTCGGCGAGAGTCTGGAAAGGCTACTCACACTGGTGCGAAAGGACATCGACCTCGGCGAGAGTGGACGGTTGATTGTGGACGGCGCGGCGTGCGCGGTGCTCGATCTGCGATCGGTGCTGAACCAACTCGCCGCGCAGGGACAGGGCGCGGAGTCCAGTGTGCGCAAGCTGATCGGCGTGCGGCATCGGCAAGACGTCGCCGAGGTGGCGCTGGAGCTGTTGGGCCCTGCCGGGGTGGCCGACGAGCCCGCCACCCACGACGTCCAGCACGAGTTCCTGCTCAGCCGGTGCCTCAGCATCGCGGGCGGGACGACGGAAGTGCTGCGCAACGTCGCGGCGGAGCGGATCCTCGGCCTGCCTCGCTAACTAGAACATGTTCTAGTTTTAGGGTTATACTCGCTGGTATGCAGCGACTCACCGGGCTCGACGCCAGCTTCCTGTACCTCGAAACGCCACAGCAGCTGCAGCATGTGTGCGCGCTGCTCACGCTCGATCCGTCCACCGTACCCGGCGACCATTCGGTTGACGCCTTCGCGCGTCGGCTCGCCGACCGGTGCGCGCGGATCCCGGTGTTTCGCCGCAAGCTGTACAGCACGCCGTTCAACCTGGACCACCCCGTTTGGGTGACGGACGACGAGTTCGACGTCGACAACCACGTGTTTCGCGTCGAGCTGCCCGAGCCGGGTGGTAGGGAACAGCTCGACGCGCTGTGCGCCAAGATCGCGGGCACGCCGATGTCGCGCGACCGGCCGCTGTGGGAGATGCACGTCGTCGAGGGTGGCGGACAGCTCGCCGTGATCGCGAAAATGCACCACGCGGGCATCGACGGCGTGAGCGGCGCGAACCTCATTTCCTACCTTTCCAGCCTGGAGCCGGACGCCCCGCTGCCGGACCCGCCGCAGGACCACGTTGGCCCGCCCAACGTGGTCGACGTCGTCGGCGCTGGTCTGGCCGGGTTCGTGCGCAAGCCGGTCGAGCTGGCGCGGTTGCTGCCCGAGCTACTGGGCTTCGCGCCGTCGTTCATCGCGCGGTCGCTGCGCGGCGGGGGATGCGGCTGCCGTTCACCGCACCGAGGACGTCGTTCAACGGCACCATCACCGGCGACCGCAGCGTCGCCCACGTCGACCTGCCGCTGGACGACGTCAAACGGGTGAAGAACGCGTTCGGAGTCACGGTCAACGACGTCGTGCTCGCGCTGTGTTCCGGGGCGCTGCGGACGTTCCTCGCGGAACGCGGCGAGCTGCCGGACAAGCCGATGCTGGCGACGGTTCCGGTGTCCGTGCGCGAGCGGAGTCAGCGCGCGGATCACGGCTCGAACAAGGTGTCCACGTGGTTCGCGTCGTTGCCGACGCACCTGGCCGATCCGGTGGCGCGGCTCCGTGCGCTGGGCGAACACAACCGCAAGGCCAAACAGCACCACGAGTCGATCCCGGCTGACCTGCTGCAGGATTGGGCGCAGTTCGCCGCGCCGACGACGTTCGGTCTCGCGGTGCGCGCGTACTCGGCGCTGCGACTGGCGGAGAAACACCCGGTCGTGCACAACCTGGTGATCTCCAACGTGCCAGGGCCGCCGATGCCGCTGTATCTGCTCGGCGCGCGAATCACCGGGATGTACCCGTTCGGGCCCGTCTTCCATGGCGCGGGGCTGAACATCACCGTGCTGTCGCTCGCCGGGCGGGTGGACGTCGGATTGATCGCCGCGCGCAACCAGGCGGACGACCTCTGGCCGCTCGCGGACGCGCTTCCGGACGCGTTGACCGAACTGGTCTCGGCTGCGGAGCTTGCCACGAACGGGGGTTCTGATAGAGACTAGAACATGTTCCAGTTTTTGGCGGCGTGAGGAGAGCGGGTGGACTTCGGTCAGGACGAGGTCGCGCGGGCGATCTCCGGGCTCGCGCGTGACGTCTTGCGCGCCGAGTGCGATCCCACGGCCGGTGACGGCTACGACGAGCGGGCGTGGTCCGCGCTGGCCAAGGCGGGGCTGTTGTCGCTGGTCCTGCCCGCCGAGCTGGACGGCGACGGCCTCGGCATCGGTGAGCTCGCCGCGTTGCTGACCGAGGTGGGCAGGCGCGCGGCGGCGGTGCCCGCGCTGTCGGCGTTGGCGTGTGGTGGGCTGACGGTCGCGCAGCATGGGACGGCTGAGCAGCACGCGGCGTTGTTGCCGGGCGTCGGGGACGGCACGACGTTGTTGACGGCGGCGGTGAGCGAGCCCGGTGCGCCGTTGCTGGCGGCGCCGGGGACGACGGCGGTGCCCGCGCCGCACGCGGCCAACCACGCCCCGACCGCGCCCGACTCCGCGATCTTGAGGCGTTCTGGTCGCTATGACGACCACAACGCCTCAAGATCCACTTCGGAGGCGCCGGTGACCCGGAGTGCGTGGCGGCTCACCGGCACCAAGACGTCCGTCCCCTACGCCATGCAGGCCCACCGGATGCTGGTCACCGCCGCCACGCCGGACGGCGTGGGCGTCTTCTTGCTCGACCCGCACGACGACGGCGTCACCGTCACCAGCACCCCGACATCCACGGGCGCGGCGGAGCACACCCTGACGCTGTCCGACGCGCCTGCCGAGCTGCTCGGCACCGACACCACCGGCGTCACCGCCGCCACGCTGCGCGACAACGCCGTCGCGGGGGCGCTCGCCCTCGGCAGCGGCGCGCTCGCGGGCGCATTGGAGCTAACAACGGAGCATCTCCGTACCCGTCACCAGTTCGGCAAGCCGCTCGCCACGTTCCAGGCCGTCGCACAGCAGGTCGCCGACGTCTACATCGCGGCGCGCACCGTCGAGCTGTCCGCGACGTCGGCGGTCTGGCGACTCGCCACCGGCCGCGTTGCGACCGAGGACATCGATGTCGCCACCTACTGGCTCACCACGGAAGCGCTGCCCGCCGTGCGCACCTGCCACCACCTGCACGGCGGGCTCGGCGTCGACGTCACCTACCCGCTGCACCGCTACTACGCGACGCTCAAGGACCTCGCCCGCTTCCTCGGCGGCGCGGGACATCGGCTCGACTCGCTCGCGGGAAAGGAGCGCTGACGTGCACATCGACCTCACCGACGACCAGCGCGCCCTGCGCGACGAGCTGCGCGAGTACTTCGCCGGGCTGATGACCGCCGAGGAACGCGCCGTGATGCGCACGGAACGGCACGGCCCGGTGTTCCGCGAGGTGGTGCGCCGCATGGGCCGGGACGGCTGGCTCGGCGTCGGCTGGCCCACGGAATACGGCGGACACGGTTTCGGCCCCATCGAACAGCACATCTTTGTGGACGAAGCCTCGCGGGCAGACGTCCAACTGCCGTCAGTGACACTGCAAACCGTTGGCCCGACGTTGCAGGTCTATGGCACACAGTCGCAAAAGGACTTCTTCTTACCGAAGATCCTTGCGGGCGAGGTGCATTTCGCGATCGGCTACAGCGAGCCGGACGCCGGAACCGATCTCGCTTCGCTGCGGACAACCGCAGTGCTCAATCAAGACGGCGACAGCGCCTATTACGTCGTGAATGGACAAAAGATCTTCACCACCGGAGGTCACGACGCGGACTACATCTGGCTCGCTGTCCGGACCAATCCGGCCGCGCCGAAGCACAAGGGCATCTCGATCCTGATCGTGGACACCCGCGATCCCGGCTACAGCTGGACACCGATCATCACCTGCGACGGCGCGCACCACGTCAACGCGACGTACTTCACCGACGTGCGCGTGCCGGTGGACATGCTGGTCGGGGAGCAGGACAAGGGCTGGAAGCTGATCACGTCGCAGCTCAACCACGAGCGTGTCATGCTCGGCCCGGCCGGGCGGATCGGCGCGGTGTACGACCGGGTGCGCGCGTGGGCGCTCGCGAACGACCTGCTCGACCAGCCGGACATCGCGAGCGCGCTCGCCGAGACCCGCGTCACGCAGCGCGTGAACGAACTGCTGAACTGGCAGGTCGCCAGCGCCGACGCCGACAAACCCGTCGACGTCGCGGACGCCTCCGCGACCAAAGTGTTCGGCTCCGAGCGCATCCAACGTCTTGTCGCGCTGCTGGAGGACGTCGTCGCACGTCACGGCGACCTCGCCGACCCCGCGACCGCCGCCCTCGTCGACTGGCTGGACATGCAGGCCAAACGCAACCTGGTGCTGACCTTCGGCGGCGGCGTGAACGAGATCCAACGGGAGCTGATCGCGATGACCGGACTAGACCTGCCGAGGGTGCCACGATGACGACGGACGCGACCGACACGGCGAGCCGGAGCGACGCGGCTACCGCGCAGGCCAGCGCCGGGAACGCACCCGCCGCCGACGCCCAGGCCGATCGCATCAGGCGGGCCGCCGAGCTCATCGCCGCCCGCGGACCCTCCGCGCCGGTGCTCGGCAGAGACCCGGTGAACCAGGCCATGGTGAACACCTGGACCGAGGCGATGGGCGATGCCAACCCGGTCTACACCGACGCGTCGGCGGCTGAATCGTCCGTCCACGGCGGACTCGTCGCGCCGCCCGCGATGGCGCAGGTGTGGACCATGCGCGGTCTACACGGGACACGCGCCGAGGACGATCCGCTCGGCGCGATGATGCTCGCGCTCGATGAAGAAGGCTTCACCTCGGTGGTGGCGACCAACTCATCGCAGACGTACCACCGCTACCTGCGTCCGGGTGAGCACGTTGCCGCGTCGAACCGCCTGGAGAGCGTCGTCGGTCCGAAACAGACCGCGCTCGGTGAGGGTTGGTTCGTAACCACCTGTACAACGTGGACGGTCGGTGAGGAGACCGTCGCCGAGATGACCTTCCGGGTACTCAAGTTCCGTCCTACGTCGAGCCGTCCTTCGGTGCGAGAAGGGGCGCGGATCATCGAAGCGCCGGAGTACGCCGACGGCGTGCTGCGGCCGGTGACGTCCCGCGACACTGCGTTCTTTTGGGCGGGCACGCAGGTCGGTGAGCTGCGCATTCAGCGTTGGGGCGACACGCTGCGGCACCCGCCAGGGCCGGTCGACCCCGGCGGTGACCTCGACGCCAAGCCCGACTACATCGTCGCCCGTGGCACCGGAACGGTCTACAGCTACGTCGTCCACCACCACCCGAAGGTGCCCGGGAAGCGGCTGCCGTTCGTCGTGGCATTGGTCGAATTGGATGAGGGTGTGCGCGTGCTGGGCGAACTGATCGACGTCGATCCGGACGAGGTCGCCATTGGACTTTCGGTGCGTGCGGTGTTCCTGCGCGTCGATGAGGATCTGACCTTGCCAGCATGGGAGGTAGTGCGATGAGTGTTGCGAAAACACTGTCCGCATCGGATGTCGAAATCGGAGCGACGTTGCCACCGATGACGATCAAGGCGTCACCGACGTTCATCATCAGCACCGCGCTGGCCACCCGTGACTTCCAAGATGTCCACCACGACCGCGATGCCGCCGTCGCGCGCGGATCCGAGGACATCTTCCTCAACATCCTCACCGACAACGGCCTTGTGCAGCGGTTCGTCACCGATTGGGCTGGTCCAGAGGCGTTGGTGCGCTCGATCGACATCAAGCTCGGCGTGCCGTGCTACGCCTACGACACGCTGACCTTCACCGGCACCGTGACCGATCGCGTCACCGTGGACGGCGAGCAGCGGTGGGTGGTCGAGGTGGTCGGCACGGGCAACCTCGGTGACCACGTGCGCGGCACGGTCCACATCGCACTGCCGGAGGAGGCGTCATGAGGACTGCTCGCAGGTCGGAATCATTGGGCTCTGGGACTGCTCGCAGGTCCGAGGCTGGTCTGTCCGGCAAGGCCGCGATCGCGGGCATCGGTGCCACCGAGTTCTCCAAGGACTCCGGACGCAGCGAGCTGCGGCTTTCGTCGGAGGCGGTGCGTGCCGCGTTGGCGGATGCTGGTCTCGAACCAACCGATGTGGACGGTCTGGTCACGTTCACGATGGACAACAACGCCGAGATCGCCGTCGCGCGTGAGCTAGGCATCGGTGAGCTGCGGTTCTTCAGCCGCATCGGCTACGGCGGAGGTGCCGCGGCAGCTACGGTGCAGCAGGCGGCGATGGCCGTGGCGACCGGCACTGCCGACGTCGTTGTCGCCTATCGGGCCTTCAACGAACGGTCGGGTCACCGGTTTGGGCAGGTGTCCTCGGCGGCGGCGCAGCAGGTGAACACCTCCGGCATCGACAACAGCTTCACCTATCCGATGGGCATCGCGACCCCGGCGGCGACCGTGGCGATGCTGGCGCGGCGGTATCTGCACGACTACGGCGCGACCAGCGAGGACTTCGGCCGGATCGCCGTCATCGACCGTGCCAACGCAGCCACCAACCCGAACGCGTGGTTCCACGGCAAACCAATCACGCTAGCGGACCACCAGGCGTCGCGGTGGATCGCGGAGCCGTTGCGGCTGCTCGACTGCTGCCAGGAGTCCGACGGCGGGGTGGCGCTGGTGATCGTTAGCGCCGAACGCGCGCGCGAGCTGCCGCAGCCGCCCGCCGTCGTGCGCGCGGCGGCGCAGGGCAGCGGGCCGGATCAGTATGTGATGACCAGCTACTACCGCGATGAGCTGGCCCCGCTGCCGGAAATGAACGTCGTCGGGCGGGGCCTGTGGCGGCAGGCAGAGCTAAGTCCATCCGATGTGGACGTGGCGGTGCTGTATGACCACTTCACGCCGTATGTGCTGTTGCAGTTGGAGGAGCTTGGCTTCTGCGGGCGTGGTGAGGCGAAGGACTTCATCGCGGAAGGCAGGCTGGAGCTGGACGGCTCATTGCCGCTGAATCCGCACGGCGGCCAGCTCGGCGAGGCGTACATCCACGGCATGAACGGAATCGCGGAAGGCGTCCGGCAACTACGCGGCACGGCCGCGAACCAGGTGGCGGGCGCGGAGACCGTTCTCGTTACGGCCGGCACCGGCGTGCCGACGTCCGGTTTGGTACTCACGTTGTCCTAACGGCCCGCGAGTTTCAAGCTGATGTTTTCGTTGGCTTGGCCGCACGAGAGGTTCGATCGGGGTTCGCCAGTTGGTGCACGCGCTGGAAAGACATGCCGAGCACCGTGGCCGCCTCGCGTTGGGATACACCCCTGGCGAGTAGCTTCCGTACAGCCGTTCGGGACGACTGCGCCGCTGCCGAGTTCGCGTCGGCGGCTTGCTTTCGTAGCTCGTCGGCGCGGGAGAGTTCGATGACTACGTCGGACGGCAGTACATAGCACACGTCGATATCGACAGCGTCTGGATCGAGATCCTCCATGACCGCGACGAGGTCACGCGCCATCTCGTCGACCTCGGACAGTTTGCGCGCTTGCGTCGACCGGTCAACCTCAGGGACGTAGATCATCCAGTATCGGTCGCCGCGTTCCACGCGAGCGTGGTAGGTGGTCACTTCCACCACCGCCTTCCTAGCTTGGGCTCGCACTCCTTGAAGAGTGTATCTATCCCGGGATAGACGCAAGTGTCAAGTGCGTACTAGACGGTGAGTCGCGCGTGTCTGTACCATGTCGGTACCGAGCGTCAGTCGGCCGTTCGACCGGTGAGTACGGCCATTGCCGCGTTGTGGCCGCCGATGCCGCTGACCCCGCCGCCGCGCATCGCGCCCGCGCCGCAGCGGAGGATGCGCGGGTGTGCGGTAGCGACGCCCCAGACGTCGTCCGGAGCGTCGGTGGAGCCGTCGGGCACAAACGGCCACGCCAGGTCGCCGTGGAAGATGTGCCCACCCGGCAACCCCAACTCCCGCTCCAGATCCACCGGCGTCTTCGCCTCCAGGCACGGCCTGCCGTCGACGTCGGTGAGCAGGCAGTCCTCGATCGGCTCGGCCAGCACCTCGTTCAGCGACGCTAGCGTGGCAACCAACGCCGCATCGCGCGCGGCGGCATTGCTGCCAGCGCCGCCAACATCGCCACTCGACCGGAACAGCCGCGCAGGCATGTGCAGCCCGAACAACGTCAGCGTGTGCACCCCGGCCGCGCGCTCGGCGGGGCCCAGGATCGACGGGTCGGTCAGCGAATGGCAGTACACCTCGCACGGCGGCAGGCTCGGTACCCGACCGGCGGACGCCTCGGCGTAGGCGGTGGCGAGCTGCTGGTAACCCTCGCTGACGTGCAGCGTTCCGCTGAACGCCTCCTCCGGCGTCACGTCCGGGTCGGCCAGCCGAGGCAACCGGCGCAGCACCATGTTGACCTTCAACTGCGCGCCCTCCGGCTCCGTCTCGTCGTGCGACTCACCGAGCAGCGCGGCCAGCCGCGATGGCGCGATGTTCGCCAGCACATGCTCCGCTCGCACGGTGCGCTCGACGTCGTCGTGCACATAGCGCACCTCGCCGTCCGGGTCGATGCTGGTCACCTCGGCACCGGTCACCACATCGGCACCCGCGCGCTCGGCGGCGTCGCGCAGCGCGACGGTGACCGCGCCCATCCCACCGACCGGCACCCGCCACTCACCCGTGCCGTTGCCGATTACGTGGTACAGAAAGCACCGATTCTGCCGCAGCGACGGATCGTCCGCCGACGCGAACGTGCTGATGAGCCCATCGGTCAGCAGTGTGCCGCGAACGGCATCATTCGCGAACGTCGACTCCAGCGCGTGACCCAGCGGTTCGGCGAACACCTCTCGCCACGTCTGGCCGTCGACCAGTGCGCGCAGCTCGTCGCGGCTGGGCAATGGCCCGGTCAACGTCGGGAACACTCGCTCGGCAAGACGTTCCATACGCGCCGAGAAGTCTTGCCACGCCGCGAAATCGGCGTCCGAACCGGTGACGGCCGCGAACGACGCCTTCGTGCGCGCCGGATCGGCATTGTCGACAAGGAGACCCGTCGACCGGCCGTCGCGGCGCACCGGTGTGTACCAGCCGAACCGTCGCTTGCGCAGCGTCAACCGCAGCCCGAGGTCATCGACGATCCGTTGCGGTAGCAGGCTGACCAGGTACGAGTACCGCGACAGCCGGACGTCGACACCCGGGAACGCGCGGTACGACACCGCCGCGCCGCCGACCTCGGAACGACGTTCCAACACCCGCACCGACAGCCCGGCGCGCGCGAGATACGCGGCCGCGACGAGCCCGTTGTGACCACCACCGACAACGACGACATCCGGATCGCTCATGGTGCGCGAGGGTACGCGGTCAGCGGGGACCTGTGTCGGGGTTCAGCGGAGTCGGGCGGTCGGGGCAGCGCCCACGACGTCGACCCCGCGGCGCCGTTTACCGCGCCACGAGCACGCCGTCGGCGAGCACCGTCGCATCGCGCTCCACCGAATGCGCCGTGACCAGGTACCGGTCGCCGTCGGCCCACACGCTGGTGCGCAGCGTTTCGCCTGGAATGACCACGCCCGCGAACTTCGCCGACCAGGACAGCACCCGGTGCGGATCGCCGCTCAGCATCAGGTCGGTGACGGCCTTCGCGACGATGCCGTACGTACACAGCCCGTGCAGAATCGGCCGGTCGAAGCCCGCCGCTTTCGCGAACGCCGGGTCGGCGTGCAGCGGGTTGCGGTCCCCGCACAGCCGGTACAGCAACGCCTGCTGCGGCAACGTCGGCGTCGAGACGACGGCGTCCGGCGAACGATCCGGCAACGGCACCTTCTCCGAGGGGCCCCGCTCGCCGCCAAAACCGCCCTCACCCCGGGCGAAAATGCTCGACCGTGCCGTCCAGAGCGGACTGTCCTCTTCATCCACCACCTCGGTCTCCTGCACGATCACCGCCGCCTTGCCTTTGTCGTAGACGCCGGCGATCCTGCCCCGCGCGGTGGCTTTGCCCGAGGTCGGGATCGGCCGGTGCACGGTGACCGCCTGGTTGCCGTGCACCACCTTGGCCAGGTCGATGTCGATCCCGGGAAACGTCACCGACGGCGGCTCGTACGTGCGCAGGTTGGGAGCCACGGTGGCGAAGCTCGGCAGCACCCGCAGATCCTGCTCGTAGGCGTAACGCAGCTCGGTCGGGTTCACCGGGTCGGCGCCCGCCCCGATCCCGAGGTGATACAGCAGCACATCGGACGGCTCCCAGGAGAACGACGTCTCGCCGAGGTTCGCTCCGACCGCGACGGCGGGATCGATGGGCATGGGCTGCTCCTCACTCGTAGCTGACGGACACGTCGTCGGTGACGGGCACCGACTGGCAGGCAAGCACGATGCCCTCGTCCAAGTCCACCGGTTCCAGTACCTCGTTGTTCAGCATCTTCACCTCGCCGGACGTGATCCGGCAGGCGCACGCGCTGCACGCGCCCTCCCGGCAGGAGTACGGCGCGTCGAGCCCCTTTTCGAGCAGAAAGTCGAGGAGTTTGCGCTGCCGGGGCCAGGCGAAGCTGTGCCGCTCACCGTCGAGCTCGACGTCGAGCCGTGTCGGCGCCTCATCGTTGTCCTGGGTGGACTCGGCGGAAGCGTCCACAGTGTCCTCGACCTCGAACGGATTGCGGGACAACGAAACAAACCGCTCGAGGTGGACACGTTTACGATTGACGTCGAGTTCGGACAGTGCTGCGGACGCGGCAGCCATGAACTCGCTCGGGCCGCAGATGAAGGTCTCCCGCCCGGCCCACGGCGCTGCGAGCGCGGCGAGTTGCGACACGGACGGCAACCCCTGCACGGACTCCAGCCAGTGCACGACCGTCAGCCGGTCCGGGTGCTGCGCCGCCAGTTCGGTCAGCTCGTCGGCGAAGATCACCGAGCGTTCGTCCCGGTTGGCGTAGAGCAGCGTGAGCCGGCCGGTGCCCTCGGCCAGCACCGACTTCAGGATCGACATGATCGGCGTGATCCCGCTGCCGCCCGCGAGTAGCAGCAGGTCGGTGTCCAGCGACTTCGGCGTGAACACCCCGGCGGGCGGCAAAACCTCCAGCGCCATGCCCTCGGCGGCGTTGTCGCACAGCCAGTTCGATCCGTAGCCGTCCCGCACCCGCTTGACGGCGACCTTGAGCGGACCGTCTTCGCACGGCGCGCTACACAGCGAGTAGCAGCGGCCGACCGAGCCGGTGCGGTCGCTGGGGATCCGCAGCGTCAGGAACTGCCCCGACTTGTGATGGAACTTGTCGGCCAGGTCCTCGGGCACCTCGAGTTCCAGTGAGCAGGCGTCCGGCGTCTCGGCCACGACACGGGCGACGCGCAGCCGGTGGAAGCCGGTGTCCGGGAGCTCCGGTTCGGTCACGCGCCCTCCCGGTGCTCGGGGGTTCGGACCTGCGAGTGGTCCGCTCGCGTTCCGTCCCGTGAACCCTCCTCACCAATCGGCACCGCCCCCTCGGCAGCCGCCGTCGCGATGCTCGCCGACAGCTCGATGCAGGTGTCCAGCAGCGCGGTGTTGCCGCCCCGGGCGGCCTCGTCCGCATACCGCGGGCAACTGCTCGCCGGATCGGACGTCCACTGGATGCTGGTGTGCTGCTCGCTGTTCTTGCGCACCAGCACCTCGGTGCCGCAGGACCGACACGACACGGGGGTGAGCCGCCTAGTCAGGAAATCCGCGCGGTCGGCGAGCGTGTCGGCACGCACGTCCGGCTCGCCGAACGTCGTTCGGCCACCGGTGAACGTGTCCTGCGCCTCGGTCGACACCGTCACACCCCGGTTTCCTGCGCGTCCTGCTTGGCGGCGAGGTTCGCCGCGACCTCCGCCTCCCACGCCTCGACCGCGTGCGAGGTGTCCACTTCGAACTCGAAGCGGCGCGCCATGTCTTCCGTGACCTCTTCGGCGTCCACATAGAACTGCTCGTACCACCGCCGCAGCTGGTAGACGGGACCGTCCTCTTCGCACAGCAGTGGGTTGTCGATCCTGGTCTTGTTCTTCCAGATCTCGACGTCCTGCAGGAACCCCTTCCCGACGTTCTTGGCGAACTTGCCCGCCACCTTGTCCGCCTGCTCGTCGGACAGTCCTGGCAGCTTCTTCACCTTCACGCCCCACTGCAACACGAAGGAGTCGTGCGTGACGGGGTAATGGCAGTTGATCAACACGTTGTCGATCTCGATGCCGTTCCACGTGTTGTGCAGGTGGTTGATCATGTACGAGGGGCCGTAGTAGTGCGCCTCGGACCGCAACAGGTTCTCCGCGCCGCCGTAGTTGCCCTCATCGACGTCCGGGCGCCCCTTGGTGTTGAGGTACTGCGACGCGATGTGCCCCTCGAAGACGTTCTTGAAGTACGTCGGGAATCCAAAGTGGATGTAGAAGAAGTGGGCCATGTCGACGACGTTGTCCACAATCTCCCGACAATGTGACCCATCAATGAGGATCGAGTCCCAGGTCCAATTGCTCCAGTCGTCGCCGAAGACGCCGTCGATGCGCGGGATCGCCAACTCGTCGCCGGGCGGACGGCCCTGCGGGTCGTGCCAGATGAACAGCTGCTCGTTCTCTTCGCAGGTCAGCCACGACCGCGTACGCGCACGCAGCGGCACGCGCTTGCCGTATGGAATGGACTTGCACTTGCCGTCGCCGCCCCAGCGCCAGTCGTGGAACGGGCAGGCGATTTCGTTGCCCTTGACCGTCCCTTGTGTCAGGTCGCCGCCCATGTGGCGGCAGAAACCGTCCAGCACGTTGAGCTTTCCGTCCCCGCCTTGGAAGACGACGAGCTTCGTGCCGAAGGCGTTGATCGCGTGCGGCTTGCCGTCCTTGTAGTCCTTGGCGAGGCCGATGCAGTGCCAGCCCCGGGCGAACCGGGTCGGCGCGGTGCCGACGTCGATGGTGCGGAACCCGGGATCGGTTGCGGTCATGACAGTCCTCCGTCGTGATCGGCGAGTGCGGGTGCGGTGGTCCCTGTGGTCGCTGCCAGGTCGTGCGCGGCGAGGTAGCCGAACACCATGGCGGGTCCGATGGTCGCGCCGGGGCCGGCGTAGGTGTGGCCCATGACGGGCGTGCTCGCGTTGCCCGCCGCGTACAGGCCCGCGATGACACTGCCGTCGTCGCGCAACACCCTGGCCCGGGCGTCGGTCTTGAGTCCGCCTTTGGTGCCCAGGTCGCCGGGCACCAGCTTCGCGGCGTAGAACGGCGCGCTGATCATTTGCCCCAGGCTCGGGTTGGGCCGGTTGCGCGGGTCGCCGTAGTAGTGGTCGTAGGCGCTGGCGCCCCGGTCGAAGTCGGGGTCGCGGCCTTCGGCGGCGAAGCCGTTGAACCGCTCGACCGTGCTGGTCAGGGCTTCGGCCGGGACGTCGATGGCGTCGGCGAGCGCGGCCAACGTCGGCGCGCGGCGGATCGCACCGTTCTTGAACCAGCGGCCCGGCAGCGGCTGACGCGGCCCGACCCCGGCGAACAGGTACCGGTTGCGGTAGCGCTGGTCGAAGATCAGCCACGTCGGCATGTTCTCGGCGGGCCCGTCGCCCTGGCCGAACTCGCCGCCGTACATCGCGTGCGTGGCATCGACGTAGGGCGCGGACTCGTTGACGAACCGCTCGCCACGGCCGTTGACCATGATGCTGCCCGGCAGCGACCGCTCCGCGAGGCAGAACCACGGCCCACCGGGCAGCGGGATTGACGGCCCCCACCAGGCGTCCGACATGAACTCGACCGCCGCCCCGAGCTCCTGACCAGCGCGGATGCCGTCACCGGTGTTGCTCGGCGCGCCGGTGGTCCACTCGGTGCCGATCGGTGCCCGCTGGTGCTTCGTACGCATCTCCTGGTTGTGCTCGAAACCGCCCGATGTGATGACAACGCCCCGGCGCGCGATCAGGTTGCGCTCGGTGTCGCCCTGCCGGACGATGATGCCGGTGACGACGTCGTCCTCGCTGGTCAGTGCCACGAGCGGGGTGTCCAGCCACACCGGCACGCCCGCCTGGGTGAGCCCCACCCGCAGCGACGCGGCGAGCGCCTGGCCCCTGCCGAGTAGGCGTTGCCGGAGCGTCGTCGCCTTGAGCCAACGCCGCGCGAGCCGCAGCGCTCGCAGCGGTCCGCGCGGGTGGCGGGCGATCAGGTTCAGCAACCGGAAGTCGGCCTGCGTGACGACGAGGTTGCGCGGCGACTTGCCGTAGTCCGCCGCCAGCGTGGCCAGGTCGTCACCCAATTTGGTGCCGTCGAACGGCACCGGTTCTACGGAACGGCCGTGCGAGCGACCGCCCGGCGCCTCCGGGTAGTAGTCCGAATATCCGGGCACCCACTGCAACCGCAACGGTGTGTTGCGCTGCAGAAACGAGATGACCTCAGGGCCGCGATCGAGGTACGTGTCGATCCGCGCGGGGTCGCCGTGCTCGCCGATGATGGTGTGCAGGTAGGTGCGGGCGTCGTCCATCGAATCGGTGATGCCCGCTGCCCGCAGCGCCTCGTTGTCCGGGATCCACACACCGCCGCCCGAGCGCGCGGTGGAGCCGCCGAACGTCGCCGCCTTCTCCACGATCACCGTGCGGAGTCCCTGGTGCGCGGCGGCCAGCGCGGCCGTCATGCCGGCCGCGCCGCTGCCGACGACGATGACGTCGAACTCGGCGTTGCTCTCGTCGCCTGCCGCCATGCTGCTCCTTGTGCTCGGCTCAACGCTGTAACGTGTTGCAGCGAAGAGCGGTCCGGTGCTCCGTCTTGCGTCACTCTAGATGAGAACATGTTCTAGTTTCTAGGGTAGCCCACGGTGTGGGCTTCGCGCACGGGTCGAGTCGGGTGATCGAACTCAAGCGACGACAGCTGACAGATGGACGAGAACGTGTTTCAGTTCTAGGCTGAACGGCTATGGACAACGACGTGGCCGATGTGGTGGTTGTCGGATTCGGTGCGGCCGGGGCGTGCGCGGCGATCGAAGCCGCCAACGCCGGAGCCGACGTGCTGCTGATCGACCGGTTCTCCGGTGGCGGCGCGACGGCGCTCAGTGGGGGTGTGATCTACGCGGGAGGAGGCACAAACCAGCAGCGTACAGCGGGTGTCGACGATACGCCGGACGCCATGTACGCCTATCTGGAACGCGAGGTCGGCGACGTCGTCTCGCCCGAGACGCTGCGCGCGTTCTGCAAGGACAGCGCAGACTCGCTCACCTGGCTTGAGCAGCAGGGCGTGCCGTTCGACGCGACGCCGTGCCCGTACAAGACGTCGTATCCCAATAACGAGTTCTACCTGTACTACTCGGGTAGCGAAGCGTCCGGCGGGTTTCGCGACGTCGCGCCGCCGGTGCCACGCGGGCACCGCGCGCACGGTCGAGGCACCTCCGAAAAGGTGCTGTTCAGCGCGCTCGCGGAGGCCGCGCGGCGTGCGGGCGTGCGGGTGCTGCCACAGACCCGCGTACGGCGGCTGCTCACCGACGACGACGGCCGGGTCACCGGCGTCGAGGCCGACACCGTGCGTGGCCCGGCAAGACGGGCCCACCGCAGACTGGCGAAGCTCGCGGTCAAGCCGGGACTGTACGTCCCTGGCCTGCGCAAACAGCTCCAACGCCAGGTCGATGGCATCGAACGTACGAGCACCGAGTCGACCACGATCACCGCCCGCAGCGGCGTCGTCATCGCAGCAGGCGGGTTTGTCGCCAACCGGCAGATGATGCGCGAGCACGCACCCCGCTACCGGGGTGGACTGGCGCTGGGCACGGCGGGCGACGACGGGTCCGGCATCACGATGGGCCACGACGTCGGCGGTGACGTCGCTCACCTCGACCGCGTCTCGGCGTGGCGGTTCATTACCCCACCGAGTGCCTTCCTCGGCGGGCTCATCGTGGACGCCCAAGGCGCGCGGGTGATCGACGAGTCCCGCTACGGCGCTGCCATCGGCGATGCTCTGATTACCAGGCACAACGGCAGCGGCTGGCTGCTGGTGGACGACGACGTCATCGCGGCCGCTCGGCGGACCGTGCGGGGCGAGGCGCAGTGGTTCCAACTGCTCCAGGCGTGGTACCTGCTCTCACGCGGTCGGGTGCGCGACCGCACGCTCGCGGGTGTGGCCGCTCGCGCCGGTGTCGATCCGACCGGGCTCGCGGCGACCGTCGCGGCCCACAACGCCGCCGCCGAGGCGGGCGAACCGGACCCGATGGGCAAGCCTGCCGAGTTCGTCCGGCTTGCGAGCGCCGTTCTCGCTCATCGACGTCTCGGTGCGGCCCAGCCTGGGCTATCCGTGTCCGATGTTGACCCTCGGCGGCCTCGTCGTCGACGAGGACACCGGCGCGGTGCGGCGGCCGGACGGCGCGGCCGTAGACGGTCTCTACGCGGCGGGCAGGTCCGCTGTGGGAATCTGTTCTCGCTCCTACGTCAGCGGGTTGTCGCTGGCCGACTGCGTGTTCTCCGGGCGTAGAGCTGGCAAACACAGCGCTGTCGCGGGGGTCTCCAAGGGAGACGCTGACAAAAACGAGAACATGTTCTACTCTTAAGGTGAGCGTTTCCATCAGAACCGATTGGGGCAGCGACGTGCCGACACCGACAAGCAGCAGTGCCGCCGAGGTGCTCGCGGGGATCGAGGAGCTCCTTCCTGCCCTGCGTGAGCGCGCTCAGGACGCCGAAGACCTCCGGCGCGTGCCGGACGAGTCGATCAAGGCGTTGCAACAAACTGGCTTCTTCGCCCTGCTCCAGCCGAAGCGCTACGGCGGCATCGAGGCCGACCCGGTGGACTTCTACACCGCCGTCAAGCTCGTGAGCAGCGCGTGCGGCTCGACCGGATGGGTCGCGTCCATCCTCGGCGTGCACCCGTGGCATGTCGCGCTGTTCGACGTCGCCGCGCAGGACGAGGTGTGGGGCGACGACCCCGACACGCGCATCTCGTCGTCGTACGCGCCGATGGGCAAGGCCACCGTCGTGGACGGCGGCTACCGGCTCTCCGGAAAGTGGAGCTTCTCCTCCGGCTGCGACCACGCCACGTGGGTGCTGCTCGGCGGGCCCGCGTTCGACGCCGAGGGCAACCCGGTCGACTTCTGCACCTACCTGCTGCCGAAGTCCGACTACGTGATCAACGACGTCTGGGACACCGTCGGCCTGCGCGGCACCGGCAGCAACGACGTCCTCGTGGACGACGTCTTCGTGCCGCAGCACCGCGCGCTGAGCTTCATCCCGATGTCGAAGTGCCAGGTGCCGGGCCAGGAGGTCAACCCAGGGCCGCTGTACCGGCTGCCGTTCGGGTCGGTGCACCCGAGCACGATCACCGCGCCGATCATCGGCATGGCCCAGGGCGCGTACGACGCGCACGTCGAGCACCAGCGCACGCGCGTCCGCGCCGCCTACGCGGGGGAGAAGTCGCAGGAAGACCCGTTCGCCAAGGTGCGCATCGCCGAGGCGGCCAGCGAGATCGACGCCGCGTGGCTGCAACTGACCAGCAACATCGCCGAGGAGTACCGCTACGCCTGCGCGGGCGAGAAGATCCCGTTCTCGCTGCGGGTCAAGGTGCGCCGCGACCAGGTGCGCGGCACCGAACGCGCGATCGCGGCGGTGGACCGGCTGTTCGAGAACTCCGGCGGGCGCGCGCTGCGGACCGGCACGCCGATCCAGCGGTTCTGGCGCGACGCCCACGCGGGCCGGGTGCACGCGGCCAACGACCCGGAGCGCGCGTACCAGATGTTCGGCACGGCCGAGTTCGGCCAGCAGGTCAAGGACTCGATGGTATGAATAACTTTGTGGACGCCGCGCCTGACCTGCGGCTGCACTACCACGAGGCGGGCACCGAGCACTCCGACGTCGTGGTGCTGTTGCACGGCGGCGGGCCGGGTGCGTCGGCGTGGAGCAACTTCAGCCGCAACATCCCGGTGCTGGCCAAGCGGTTCCGGGTCATCGCCGTCGACCAGCCCGGCTTCGGGCAGTCCGACAAGCCCACCGAGCACCCGCAGTACTTCCGCCACAGCGCCAACGCGCTCGCCGGGATGTTCGACGCGCTCGGCATCGAACGGGCGCACCTCGTGGGCAACTCGCTCGGCGGCGGCACCGCCGTCCGGTTCGCACTGGACCACCCGGGTCGTGCCGGTCGACTCGTGCTGATGGGACCGGGTGGGCTGAGCGTCAACGTCTTCGCGCCCGACCCCACCCAAGGCGTCCAGAACCTGATGCGGTTCGGCGCGCAGCCCAGCAAGGAGGCGCTGGCGACGTTCCTGCGCGGCATGGTGTTTGACCAGTCGTTGATCACCGAGGAGCTGGTCGAGGAGAGGTTTGCCGCTGCGACCACGCCGGAGTCGCTGGCCGCGATGGCGGCGATGGGCAAGTCGTTCGCCGGACCCGGCGCCGAGCTGGGCATGCTCTGGCGCGAGGCGCACCGACTGCGGCAACGGGTGCTGCTGATCTGGGGCCGCGAGGACCGCGTCAATCCGCTCGACGGCGCGTTGGTCGCGTTGAAGCAGATTCCGCGTGCGCAGCTGCACGTGTTCGGCCGCTGCGGGCACTGGGCGCAACTGGAGAAGTTCGACGAGTTCAACCGGCTCGCGATGGATTTCCTCAGCGATCCGGCTTCGGGGAGTGGTAACTGATGGGCATCCGGTCGCTTGGCTACCTCCGCATCGAGGCCACCGATATGGCGGCCTGGCGCGAGTACGGCCTCAAGGTGCTCGGCATGGTCGAGGGCAACGGCAACGACCCGGACGCGCTCTACCTGCGGATGGACGACTTCCCGGCGCGTCTCGTGATCGAGCCCGGCTCGGCTGACCGGCTTTCGGCGGTCGGGTGGGAGACGGCGAATGCCGGCGAGCTGCAGGAGGTTCGCGAACGGCTCGAGGCGGCAGGCGTGCCGTACAAGGAAGGCACGGCGGAGCAGCGCGCCGACCGCAGGGTAGACGAGCTGATCACCTTCACCGACCCGTCCGGCAACACCCAGGAGGTGTTCCACGGCGTCGCGCTCCAACACCGGCGCGTCGTCAGCCCGTACGGGCACCGGTTCGTCACCGGCGAGCAGGGCCTTGGCCACGTTGTACTGTCCACACACGACGATGATGCCGCGCTGCACTTCTACCGCGACGTTCTCGGTTTCCGGCTGCGCGACTCGATGAAGCTGCCGCCGCAAGCGGTCGGGCGCGGCGAGGACGATCCGCCTGCGTGGCTGCGGTTCTTTGGCTGCAACCCCCGGCACCACAGCCTGGCGTTCCTGCCGATGCCGACGCCGAGCGGGATCGTGCACCTGATGGTCGAGGTGGAAAACACCGACGACGTCGGGCTGTGCCTCGACCGCGCGTTGCGGCGGAACGTGAAGATGTCCGCCACCCTTGGCAGGCACGTCAACGACCTGATGCTGTCGTTCTACATGAAGACGCCGGGCGGGTTCGACGTCGAGTTCGGCTGCGAGGGACGTCAGGTGGACGACGACTCCTGGATCGCGCGGGAGTCCACGGCGGTGAGCCTGTGGGGGCACGACTTCAGCGTGGGGATGCGGTGACTACGGCGTCTGCGGTCGACCTCGACCCGGGTCGGTTCCGGCGGGTGCTGGGGCACTTCTGCACGGGTGTCACGGTGGTGACCGGTGCTGGTCCGGACGGTCCGGTCGGCTTCGCCTGCCAGTCGTTCGCCGCGTTGTCGCTGGATCCGCCGTTGGTGCTGTTCTGTCCGGGTAAGGGCTCGCGGGCGTGGCCGGTGATCGAGGCATCGGGGGCGTTCGCGGTGAACGTCCTCGGTGACGCGCAGCGCGACGTCAGCACGGTGTTCGGCTCGCGCGGGGCGGACAAGTTCGCGTCGGTGGACTGGACGCCCGCCGGGTCGGGTGCGCCGTTGCTCGACGGGTCGCTGACCTGGATCGACTGCGCGGTCGATGCGGTGCACGACGCGGGGGACCACTACATCGTCGTCGGCCGGGTCCTGTCGCTGGGTGACACCGGTTCGGACCGTCCGCTGCTCTTCTACCAGGGCAGCTACACGTCGATCGCCCCGGAAGAGATGCAGCCCACACCCGCCCGCGAACGCCTCGACGCCTTCCTGACCTGGCCCTGCGGCGACGACTGGCTCTAACGCGCGAGTCTCACCGTATTCGCCGCGAGTTTCACCCTGCTAGCCGCGAGTTTCACCGTATCTGGCGCGAGTTTCACCCTGCTAGCCGCGAGTCCCGACTTTCGGTGCCGCAAGTCCCGCGTTCCGACGTCGCGAGTTCCGACTTCTGGTGCCGCGTGTTCCGCGTTGCTTGGAAAGCCTCCGTCCAAATTCCGTTGTCGGGAGATGGCGACGGTCGCCAGACTGTGCCGGTGCTGGTACGACGTGAAAGAGACACCGACGTACCCGCGGTTCGAGCTGTTACCGCAGCGGCCTTCGCCGCACCAGACACTCCGGTTCCCGTCGAGGTCACCCTGCTTGATGAACTGCGTCAATGCGCTGGCTGGCTGCCACCGCTGTCGCTCGTAGCGCTCGGCGGCGAAGGCGAGGTCATCGGGCACGTCGTCTGTACCCGGGCTTGCCTCGACGGCGCCCCCGTCTTGGGGCTCGGACCGCTCAGCGTGCAGCCGGATCAGCAGCGGCGTGGTGTAGGCCTGGCACTCGTTCACACCGTTCTTGGCGCGGCGGACGCACTGGCCGAACCCCTGGTGGCTCTGCTCGGTAGCCCCGATTACTATCGCCGATACGGTTTCCGCGCCAGTGGTGAGTACGGCATCACCCCACCAGATCCGGCATGGGGCGAGTACTTCCAGGTCCGCACGCTGGCCACATACGACCCCGCGCTACGGGGCGAGTTCGCCTACGCGGAGCCGTTCACCCGGTTGTGAGCCCGCGCAGTCGGGTGGCGGCCCGGTATCTGGAGTGCTAGATACAGCGTCCTGACTGCCGAACACAGCGGCCTGAACGTCGGACACGGCGCGCTGAGCGGGGGACACGGCGCTGGGTTACCGGCGGGCGAGGTGCTCGTGGGGCATCCCGAAGAGCTGCGACGACGAGTGGGCGCGCTTGAAGTACAGGTGGGCGTCATGCTCCCAGGTGATCGCGATGCCGCCGTGCAGTTGGATCATCTCCGCCGCCACCGTCTCGAACGCCTCCGAGCAGTACACCTTCGCCGTGAGCGCGGCGTCCGGGGCCTCGTCGGAGCCAGCGTCGATGGCCTCGCCTGCTGCGTAGCACGCCGAGCGCGCCGCCTCCACCAACACGTACATGTCGGCCATCCGGTGCTTCAACGCCTGGAACGAGCCGATCGGCCGACCGAACTGCACCCGTTCCTTGCTGTACGCCACGGTCAACGCCAGCGCCTCGGACGCCGCGCCGACCTGCTCCGCCGCGAGCACCGCGCATGCCACATCGCGCACCACTGCCAACGCCTGCCGGACGTCGCCACCGATCCGCCGCGCCGGGGTGGTATCCGCCGCCACGGTCGCGAACCGGCGCGTCGCGTCCATCGACGCGGTATGTGCACGCCGCGCAGCGGCCGGATCGACCTCGAACAGCCCCAGCTCGCCCTCGCAGTCCGCGACGATCAGCAGGACGTCGGCGACGTCGCCGTCGAGAACGTAATGTGCGGTGCCGTCCACGACGTACCCGTCGCCCTGCCGTCGCGCGGTGTACGCGGTCTGTTCGGGATCCCAGTGCCCAGCAACGTCGACCCACCCCAACGCAGCGGTGTGGCTCCCCGCCGCCAGGTCGGGCAACAGCCGCGCGCAGGCGTCGTCGTCGCCCGATGCCAACAGCATCTGCGTCGCGAGCGTCGTTCCGAGCAGCGGTGACGGCGCGACGCCGCGCCCCAGCTCCTCGGCCACCGCCTGCAACTCCCGGATACCAGCACCGAAACCGCCGTAGCGCTCCGGAATCGCCAGCGCCGCGACGCCGACCTGCTCACACAGCACCGACCACAGCTTCTCGTCGTAACCGCGCGGCGCGTCGATGGCGGCCCGCACTCGTTCCGAACTGGACTCGCGCGACAGTACACTGTGGACGGTCCGCGCCAGCTCCGCGCGTTCCTCGCTGGTCGTCATGCCGCCCCTCGTTCAGTCGTGAGCGCGGCGAGTACCTGAGCGCGGTGCCACGCCTGGGTGCCCCACGCCGACCGCAGCGCGCGCACCTTGGTGAGCCAGAGCGACAGGTCGTGCTCGGCGGTGTAGCCGATGGCGCCGTGCACCTGCAACGCGGTTCGCGCGGCAAGGTATGCCGCATCCGCGCAGGCCACTCGGGCTGCCGAGACGTCGCGAGCGGCGTTCGGGCTGGCCGTGTCCAGGCTTACGGCGGCGCCGTAGAGCAGCGGGCGCGCCAGCTCGAGTTGCGTCACGACGTCCGCGAGCAGGTGTTTGATCGCCTGATACCCGCCGATTGGGTTGCCGTACTGACTGCGCTGCGTGGCGTACTCGACGCTCATGTCCAGCAGTCGCCGTCCCGCACCCAGCAGTTGCGCCGCACAGGCCAGCACACCGAACGACCACGCCCGGTCCGTCCGAGCCGGACAGATCTCGCCACGCACGTCTACTGCGGACAGACGACGAGAAGCGTCCACGGAGGACAGCGGCGCCATGGGACCGAACTCCCGCAGTACCCCATCGGACACGCACACGCGAACATCGGCCACGTCGGCGTCCACTGCGTACGGCACGTGTGGCGACCAGGCCAGCGTGCCCAGCGACCCGCCCGATGCTAGCCCGGGCAGCCACCGGGTCGCTCCGCTGTCGGCAAGCAACACCGGGAGTGCTGCCAGCGACTCCACCACCGGCCCCGGCACGGCATGTCGTCCCAGCACCTCGACAGCTACGGTCAGATCCACGGCGCTCGCATCGAGGCCGCCGTGTTCTTCGGGCACCGCCAGACCCGTAACACCCAGGTCAGCGAGCTGCCGCCAGAGCCGCAGGCCCTGCTCGTGCTCACCATGTGACCACGCGCGCACCACGCTCGGCGTGTCAGCCGCAGCCAACAGGTCGTCGATGCTGGCCGCGAAGTCGCGTTGTTCCGGTGAGAGCGTGAACCTCATCGCGGCCCCCTCGGCAGACCGAGCAGTCGTTCGGCAATGGTGTTGCGCTGGATCTGGTCGGTGCCGCCGTAGATCGGTCCCGCGAGCGAGAACAGCCAGCCGTCCAGCCAGTCGCCGCGCAGCTCAGCGCCCGAACCGAGGATATCCAAAACGGTCTCATGCAACTCTAGGTCCAACCTGGACCAGAAGAGTTTGTTCACACTGGACTCCGGACCGAGTTGCCCACCTTCGGACAGTCGCGTCACGGTCTCGAAGGTGTAGAGCTGGTAGGCCCGTGCCCCGATCCAGGCGTCGGTGACCCGCTCGGCCAACGCGGTGTCAGACGGGTCGCCCTCGCGGCGCCACAGGTCAAGCAAACGGTCGGCAGCGGCCAGGAACCGTCCTGGCGACCGGAGCGAGAGGCCGCGCTCGTTGTTTGCGGTGGTCATCGCGACGCGCCAGCCGTTGCCGGGCTCGCCGATGACGTCGGAGTCCGGCACGAAGACGTTGTCGAGGAAGATCTCCGCGAACCCGGTCTCGCCGTCGAGTTGCGGAATCGGCCTGACCTGCACGCCATCGACGCGCAGGTCGAACATCAGGTACGTCAGCCCGCGATGCCGCTCGCTGCCGGGGTCGCTGCGGAACAGTCCGAACGCCGCGTCGGCGAACGCCGCACGTGAGCTCCACGTCTTCTGCCCGGACAGCAGCCAGCCGCCTTCGGTGCGGGTCGCGGTGCTGCGCAACGCCGCGATGTCGCTGCCCGCCTCCGGTTCGGACCATGCCTGCGCCCAGACCTGCTCCGACCGCGCCATCGCGGGCAGGATGCGGCGCTGCTGCTCCGGTGTGCCGTGCGCGAACAGCGTCGGCGCGAGCATGAAGATGCCGTTCTGGTTGACCCGCGCGGGCGCCCTCGCCGCGTAGTACTCCTCCTCGAACAGCACCCATTCCAGCAACGAGGCGTCCCGCCCGCCGAACTCCTCCGGCCACGACACCACCGACAGTTGCGCGTCGGCCAGTCGCTTCTCCCACTCGCGGTGCTGCTCAAACCCCGCCGCGGTGTCGAACGACGCCAATGGCTTGTCCGGCACGTTCTCCGCCAGCCACGCCCTGACCTCGGCGCGGAAGTCCAGCGCGTGGCGATCCAGATCGAGGTCCACGCTCAGTCCTTCCGAGCCGTGTTCTTGGCGGCGTTTGCCATCGACTTCGCGTTCTGCCCACCGAGGGAGTCGCCATTGGACACTTCGGCGTTGTGCGCGTGCGCGAAGTGGTGAAGCCCGAACGCGGAGTCCATTCCGGTCCGCATGCCCATCTGATCTTCCGCCTGGTTGACGGCCTTCTTGGTCAACGCGAGACCAAACGTCGGCATCTCGGCGATGGTGTTGGCCAGCTTCAACGTCTCGGCTTCCAGGTCGTCGCGGGAGACAACGCGGTTGAGCATGCCCCACTCCTTGGCCTGCGCGGCGCTGAATCGTTCGCCGGTGAACAGCACCTCCTTAGCCGCGCGCGGCCCGAGAACCCACGGATGCGCGAAGTACTCCACGCCAGGAATTCCCATACGCACCACCGGGTCGGCGAAAAACGCGTCGTCGCTCGCTACGATCAGATCGCACACCCACGCCAGCATCAGCGCGCCCGCGATACACGCGCCCTGCACGCTCGCGATCGTCGGCTTGGGAATCTCACGCCACCGTCGGCACATCCCCAAGTACACTTCGGACTCGCGCGCGAACCGTTGGTCGCCGCCGGACTTGCCGACGTGGTCCCACCACAGCACGGCGCGATTGTCGAAGTGCGCGTCGACATCGCGGTCCGGCGTCCCGATGTCATGGCCGGCGGAGAAGTGCTTGCCCGCGCCCGCGAGCACGATCACCTTCACCTCGTCGTCCTCGACGGCGCGGGTGAACGCGGCATCCAGCGCGTAGGTCATCGCGGAGTTCTGCGCGTTGCGGTACTCCGGCCGGTTCATGGTCACCACGGCCACCGGGCCGCGCCGTTCGTAGTGGACCACCTCGGTCACGACGTCTCCTTCCGCTGCTGGTCCCGCAGGACCCACTTGAGGACTTTGCCGGTGGCGTTGCGGGGCAGCTCGTCGACGAACTCCACCGCCCGCGGCACCTTGTAGTTGGCGAGTCGTTCCTTGCAGTGCGATAGGACGTCCGATTCGGACAGCGCACCGGCGCGACGCAGCACGTACGCCTTGCCGACCTCGCCCAACCGCTTGTCTGGCACGCCGATCACGGCGGACTCCGTGACACCGTCCAATCTGGCCAACGTTTGTTCCACTTCGGCCGGATAGACGTTGAAGCCGCCGGAGACGTACATGTCCTTGATCCGATCGGTGATCGTGAGGTAGCCGTCGTCATTGACGACGCCGACGTCCCCGGTGTGCAGCCAGCCGTCGACATCGATGGCCTCGGCGGTCGCATCCGGGTCGTCCAGGTAGCCGCGCATCACGTTCGGGCCGCGCAGCAGGACCTCGCCGGGCTCGCCGGGCGCGACGTCGGTGCCGTCTTCGGCGACCGTGCGCAGCTCCATGCCGGGGACCGGTTTGCCGCAGGTGGTCGCCACGGTCTTCGGGTCGTCCTCGGCACGGCACATGGTGGCGACGACGGCCTCGGTCAGCCCGTACGCGGTGAGCACGGTGTCGAAGTCCAGTTCGGATCGCATCCGCTCGACCAGCACGACCGGCACCGTCGCGGCCCCGGTGACGGCCAGCCGCAGGCTGGACAGGTCGAACGCCGCGCGGCGCGAGTCGTCCAGCATCACCTGGTAGATCGTCGGCGCGCCGGGCAGCACCGTGATGCGCTCGGACTCGATGAGCCGGAACGCCGCTTCGACGTCGAACGCGGCCTGCGGCACGATCGTCACCCCGCGCTGTATCGCGGCCAGGACGCCCGCTTTGTACCCGAAGCTGTGGAAGAACGGGTTGATCACCAGGTAGCGGTCGCCGTGGGCCAGCCCGCCGATGTTTGCCCAGGTCGCGGCGACGCCGAGCGACTGCGTGTGCGCGCTGACCGCGCCCTTGCTTCGGCCGGTGGTACCCGACGTGAACAGGATGTCGCTCGGCGCGTCGGGATCGATGCCCGTGAGCCGTTCGTCCAAGACGACGTCGTCCACGGCGCTCGCGCGCTCGGCGATGTCGCGCCATTCGATGACGCCGGACTCCGCGCCGGGCTCGACGCCGGGCTCGGCGGCGGGCTGCCCCTCGACCGGCACCCGAATGATGCAACGCAGCGTCGGCGCATCTCCTGCCTTGCGCAGTTCGGCGAGCCGGTCGGTGCCGAGGAACGGACCGGCGACGACGAGCGCGGACGCGGCCGTGCGCTGCAGGATGTCGAGCGCTTCGTGCCCGGTGAAGCGGGTGTTGATCGGCACCAGCGTCGCGCCTGCGGACAGTGCGCCGAGCGCGGCGATCACCCAGTGGTGGGTATTGGGCGACCAGATCGCCACCCGGTCGTGGGCCTGGACACCTTCCGCGATGAACAGTCGGGCGCACTCGCGGACCCGTTGTCGCAGGTCGGCGTAGGTGAGCCGGACGTCACCGTCGATGACGGCCTCGGTGTCGGGGAACCGGCGTACCGCGTCCGCCAGTACCGCCGGAATCGTTTCCCGTGTCGGCATCGCCACCTCCTCCCGGTCTGGCGCCAGTTGTCCCGGATCGCGCAGCCATCGCGCTACCGAGCAAGTGCTTGGTAGAGTAGCCTACGCAGTGACACACCGGTTTGACCAGAGAGGCGGCCGATGGAACCTGACGAACAGTTCCGCCACCGCATCCGCGAGTGGCTCGCCGACAAGCTGACCGGCGAGTTCGCGGACCTGCGGGGACGCGGCGGGCCGGGCAGGGAACACGAGGCGTTCGAGAAGCGCGTCGCGTGGGAACGCCACCTCGCCGCCGCCGGATGGAACTGCGTCGGCTGGCCGGTCGAGCACGGCGGCGCGGGCGCCACGCTGGAGCAGCAGGTGATCTTCCACGAGGAGTACGCCCGCGCGAACGCCCCCGCGCGGGTCAGTCACCTCGGCCAGGAGCTGCTGGGGCCGACGTTGATCGAGTTCGGCACGCCGGAGCAGCAACGACGGTTCCTGCCGCGCATCCGAGACGTCGAGGAGCTGTGGTGCCAGGGCTACTCCGAACCGAACGCGGGCTCGGACCTCGCAGCGGTCGCCACCACCGCCACGCGCGACGGTGACGAGTGGGTCATCACCGGCCAGAAGGTGTGGACGTCGTCAGCGCACGTCGCCGACTGGTGTTTCGTGCTCGCCAGAACCGAACCCGGCTCGCGACGCCACCATGGACTGTCCTATCTGCTCGTCCCGATGCGACAGTCTGGTGTGGAGATACGGCCGATTACGCAGCTCACTGGGACGTCGGAGTTCAACGAGGTGTTCTTCGACGGCGCCCGGACCGCCGCTGACCTGGTCGTCGGCGAGCCGGGGGAGGGCTGGCGTGTTGCCATGGGCACGCTGGCGTTCGAACGCGGGGTCGCCACGCTCGGGCAGCAGATCGGCTTCCGCCGCGAACTCGACGCGCTCGCGGACGAGGCTCGGCGCACAGGCGCGGAGGCCGATCCGGCCATCCGCGAAGGACTCGCCCGCGCCAGGGTCGAGCTGGACGTCCTCCGCGCGCATGCCAGGCGCACCCTCGGCGAGACGGCCACCGGCACCGCGGAGGTGTCCAAGCTGCTGTGGGCGAACTGGCACCGTGGCCTAGGCGAACTCGCGATGCGGGTGCGCGGTGCCGCATCCCTGACCGCCGAGCCAGAGTTGGACGACTGGCAGCGGCTGTACTTGTTCAGCCGCGCCGACACGATCTATGGCGGCTCCAACGAGATCCAACGCAACGTCATCGCCGAGCGCGTGCTCGGACTGCCCCGTGAGGTGAGGCCATGAGCACGATCCCGCCGTACCCTAAAGGCAAGGACCTGCTCGCCGACAAGGTCGTCGTTGTGACGGCGGCGGCGGGCACCGGCATCGGGTCGGCCGTCGCCCAGCGCAGCCTCGAAGAGGGCGCGCGGGTGGTGATCAGCGACTGGCACGAACGACGACTCGCCGAGAAGGCCGACGAGCTGGCGGCCGACCACGCCGACCGGGTGCACGCGATCTCCTGCGACGTCACGAATGAGGACCATGTGCAGTCCCTCATGGACGGTGCCGCCGACCACTTCGGACGCGTCGACGTCCTGGTGAACAATGCCGGCCTCGGCGGCACGAAGTCCATCGTGGACATGACGGACGACGAGTGGTCGCGGGTGCTCGACGTGACGCTCAACGGCACGTTCCGCGCGACCCGCGCGGCGCTGCGAAGGTTCATCGACCAGGGCGGCGGGGGCTCGGTCGTCAACAACGCATCGGTGATCGGCTGGCGGGCGCAGGCCGAGCAGGCGCACTACGCGGCGGCCAAGGCAGGCGTGATGGCGCTGACCCGGTGTGCTGCCGTCGACGTCGCGGAGTACGGCATCCGGGTGAACGCGGTCGCGCCGAGTCTCGCGATGCACCCGTTCCTCGCCAAGGTCACCACCGACGAACTGCTCGTTGAGCTGGAACAACGCGAGGCGTCCGGCAGGGCGGCGCAGCCGTGGGAGGTGGCCAATGTGATGGTGTTCCTTGCCAGCGAGTACGCCTCGTACCTGACCGGCGAGGTGGTTTCGGTCAGCAGTCAACATCCGTGAGGGACCGATGAACGTCAAGAAGCCCCCGTCATCCGGTAGGCGAGCCCAACTGCTCGCCCTCGCCTGCACGCTGTTCGCCGAGCGCGGCTTCCGCGCGACCACCGTGCGTGACATCGCCGAGGAGGCTGGCATCCTGTCCGGCAGTCTGTACCACCACTTCGACTCCAAGGAGTCGATGATCGACGAGCTGCTGCGGGGGTTCCAGGACGAGCTGTTCGGCCGGTACCGGGAGATCGTGGCCAAGCAGTTCGGTCCACGGGAGACACTGCGCGCCGTCATCACCGCGTCGTTCGAGTCGATCCACAAACACCACGACGAAGTGGCGATCTACCAGAACGAATCCCAGTATCTGGCGCAGTTTCCACGCTTCTCCTATTTGGAGCAGCGCAATGTGGAGTTCCGGGAATTGTGGACGTCCATTCTGGTCGATGGCGTCCGCAGCGGTGACTTCCGTTCCGATTTGGACGTCGAGGTGACCTACCGGTTCATCCGGGACACGGTGTGGGTCGCCGTCCGGTGGTACAGCCCTGGTGGCTCGCTGACCGCCGAAGACGTCGCCGAGCAGTACCTGCGGATCCTGCTTGGCGGGATCTCCGCGACACCGACAACGTAAGGAGCGCAGGCATGGCGGAAGCGTTCGTGATCGACGCCGTCCGGACACCGGTCGGCAAGCGCGGCGGCGGGCTGAGCGAGGTGCACCCGGCTGACCTGGGCGGACACGTGCTGACCGCGTTGCTGGACCGGGCGGACGTCGATCCGGCGCTGGTGGACGACGTGATCATGGGCTGCGTCGACACCATCGGCGGCCAGGCGGGCAACATCGCGCGGTCGTCGTGGCTCGCGGCGGGGCTGCCGGAACACGTGCCGGGCGTGACGGTGGACCGGCAGTGCGGGTCGAGCCAGCAGGCGATCCACTTCGCCGCGCAGGCCGTGATGTCCGGGACCGCCGGTCTCGTGGTGGCGTCCGGCGTGCAGAACATGAGCCAGATCCCGATCGGCGCCGCGATGTTGGCCGGTCGTGAGTACGGCTTCGACGATCCGTTCTCCGGCTCTGCGGGGTGGCGCAAGCGCTACGGCGACGTCGAGGTGTCGCAGTTCCGTAGCGCGGACATGATCGCCCGCCACTGGGACCTGACGCGCGAGGCGATGGAGGCGTACGCGCTGTCCAGCCACGAACGCGCGATCGCCGCGATCGACGCCGGGTGGTTCGACGCCGAACTCGCCCCGTTGGGTGACTGCGTGGTGGACGAATGCCCCAGGCGGTCGACGTCGCTGGAACGGATGGCGTCGTTGCAACCGCTGAGTGAGGACTCGCGGATCACGGCGGCGGTGGCCAGTCAGATCTGCGATGGCGCGAGCGCGGTGCTGCTCGCCTCGGAATCGTTCGTGCGCGAGCACGGGTTGCGACCACGCGCTCGGGTGCATCACCTGTCCGTACGAGCCGCCGACCCGGTGTGGATGCTGACCGGGCCTATCCCGGCGACCCAGCACGCGCTGCGCAAGACCGGGCTGCGGGTCGAGGACATCGACCTGTTCGAGGTCAACGAGGCGTTCGCGAGCGTGGTGATGGCCTGGCTGGACGAAACAGGAGCCGACCACGACCGGGTGAACGTCAACGGCGGCGCGATCGCACTCGGCCACCCGATCGGCGCCACCGGCGCGAAGCTGTTCACCACGATGCTTCATGAGCTGGAACGCCGTGGCGGCCGCTACGGCCTGCAGACGATGTGCGAGGGCGGCGGCACTGCGAACGTGACGATCATCGAGCGGCTGTGATGTCACGACGAGGTGGCGGTGACGAGCGTGTGACGATCATCAAGTGGGTCTGACGTCACCAATGAGGATGGCGGCGAGCGGCGGCACCTGAGTCCTTCGCGGACGACTCGATCGTGTGATTGTGTCTCGAACATGCATTCGATATGTTCGGGGTATGACGGAGTTCGTGCAGGTCGGTAGCGCGTCGGGGCTCTTGGTGCTGCCCGCCGGGCTTGCTGGTGAGCGGCAGATGTCGCAGCCGCAGTCGCGCGACTTTGTGTGCACGGCGCGTTCGGGAGCCGAGATCGCGCGGTTGACCGATGACGGCGAGTTGGTCGACACGCTGGCGGCGGTGCGGCGGATGCGGGCGCGGGCGGACGCGATCGAGGCGCACGCTTTGTCCCGGTTGGCGACGTTGCGCCGTGAGCCCACCGGCATGGTCGAGCCCGACACGGGGCGACCGGGGTGGCGGGAGTCGCGGTATCTGCCCGATGAGGCCGCGCTGGAGCTGCGGGTGACGCGTCGTCAGGCGGAGGCGCGGGTGGAGCGGGCGACGGCGTTGGTGCGCCGGTTCCCGCGGTTGCTGTCGGCGATGGCGGACGGCGAGCTGGAGGGGTATGCGGCGGGCCGGGTGTGCGAGGTCGCTGCCGGGCTGTCGGATGAGCAGGCCCGCCAGGTTGATGCCGACCTGGCTACCAAGCGGGAGAGCGGCAGGTTGGATGTGGTCGATCCGGTGGCGTTGCGGCGGGCCGCGCGGCGGCTGGTGCTCAAGGTCGATCCGGAGGGCGCCACGGTGCGGGCGCGAGCGGCGCGCACCGGTCGCAAGGTGGAGCTGATCCCCGGCGAGGACTCCATGGCGACGTTGGCGGCGGATCTGCCCGCCGAGGTGGCGTCGTCGGCGTATGCTCGACTCGACCGGATGGCTCGGAGCGCTCGGCGCGGCGGGGACGAGCGCACGTTGGATCAGTTGCGTGCGGACATCGCGGGCAGTCTGTTGCTGGGTCAGGATCCGAGTGTGGCGCGGCCGGACACCGATGCGGTGGTGTATGTGCATGTGCCGGTGACGACGGCGTTGACCATGACCGACAGCGGTGCCGAGCTGGCCGGATACGGCGAGATTCCGGGGCCGATCGCCCGGGAGATCATGACGAATCCGCGTAGTGTGTGGCGGGCGGTGCTCACCGACCCCGGTACCGGTGAGATCACCGACCTGGGGCGTAGCCGTCGGCATCCGACGCAGCTCGTGCGGGACTTGGTCAACGCCCGGGATCGGGAGTGCTCCGTTCCCGGGTACCACCGGCCCGCGCCCGCGTGCGACTTCGATCACCTGGATGCGTGGGTTGCCGATCAGGGGTCGACCAGCGAGGCCAATGGTGCGCCGAAGTGCCGTCACGATCACGCGAAGAAGGATCATCCCGACTGGCGGATCGAGTTCGATCCCGCGACCGGGGTCGCCACGATCACCACTCCCACGGGTCGGACCTACACCAAGACCCGCAGACCCATCGCCGAACCACCGCGCACGGCGAGTGACGAGAGCGCGCGACAACGGCGCATCCACCCGTCGGGCGACGACCCGCCGTTCTGACCTATTGGTTCCGGTCCGCCGGGTCGGCAGTCCTGCTCGGCTGGGGTCATTCCCTTGCCACAGTGCCGACGCCGATCGCGCTACAACGCGTCCATCGCTGGCCGCTTGGCCTTGGGGAGCGAGGCGACCACCAGGTCGTAGGAGTCCTCGACCATGTCACGGGCGAGCTGTTCTGGCACCGAGCCGTCCAGCACGACGGTGTTCCAGTGCCGCTTGTTGAGGTGGTAGCCGGGCGTGATCGCCGAGTAGGTCGCGCGCAGTTGTTCGGCCAGCGGCGGGTCACACTTCAGGCTGATGCTGAGGGGGTCGCCGTCCAGTGCGGTGATCGCGAAGATCTTGCCGCCCACCTTGAACACCGAGTGCCGCTCGTCGAACGGGAACTCCTCCCGCGCGCCGGGGAAGCTCAGGCACAGCGCTTTCAGTTCGTCAGCCGTCATGCGAGGCAGGATATGACGCGGCACCGACACTGTCAGGCTGTCGATCTTGAGGCGTTGTGGTCGCTATGACGACCACGATGTCTACAGCTAGGGCAGCGCGGCGATCCGCTTCTCCGCCTCGCTCACCACCGACTCGATCAGCTCCGCCACGGTGGGGAGGTCGGCCAGCATGCCGACGACCTGACCGGACGCCAGCACCCCCGCGTCCGTGTCGCCCTCGACCAGGCCCGCGCGGAGCAGCATCGGCGTGTTGGCCGCCATCATGAGCTGCGCCCAGTCGCGGTCACCGGAACGTCGCGTCGCCAGCCCCTCGCGCAACAGGCCGCGCCACGACACCCCGGTCAACCGCCGGAACTGCAGTGTGTTGCGCGCCGCCTGGGCCAGCCCGCGCACCCGACCGGACCGCTCCAGCGCATCCACCAGCTCGGTGCGCAGCACCCGGTGCGGGACGCCGTCCACCTTCGTCGTCACCACCGTGTCGGCGAGTCCGCGTGCCAGATACGCCTGTTTGACCTGGTCAGGCACGGTGCTTTCCTTGGTGAGCAGGAACCGGGTGCCCATCCCGACACCGGCCGCGCCGTAGGCCAACGCCGCCGCGAGGCCGCGTCCGTCGAAGAACCCGCCCGCCGCGACGACCGGGATGCGGTGCTCGTGCACGGCGTCCAGCACCGATGGCAACAGGAGCGTCGTCGCCACCCCGCCGGTGTGCCCGCCGCCCTCGCCGCCCTGCACGATCACCGCGTCCGCGCCCCAGCTCGCGACCTTCGCCGCGTGCCGGGCCGCGCCAACCGACGGAATGACGACGACGCCAGCGTCCTTGAGCTGCGCGATCATCTCCTGGCGCGGGGCGAGTGCGAATGACGCCACTCGCACGCCCTCACTGATCAACAGCTTCACGCGCCGCTGGGCGTCTTCGGCGTCCGCGCGCAGGTTGACGCCGAACGGCGCATCCGTGCGCTCGCGCACCTCGCGGATCGCGGTGGCCAGCTCGTCGTAGGTCATCGTCGCCGACGCCAGGATGCCGAGCCCGCCCGCCCGCGCGGTCGCGGTGACCAGCCGCGGGCCAGCGACCCAGCCCATGCCGGTCTGCACCACGGGGTGCCGGACGCCGACCAGTTCGGTGAGCGCCGTGCGCAGCGGCCCTGCCGCAGGCGTGTGAGCAGTGCCCGGCCGTCCCGCCTCCTTCATGCCGGCACTTCCTTCTCCCGCGTCGCCTTGGGATCGACGACCTCGCGGATCAGCCGCAGCTCCTCCGCGTCCGGCAGTCGCGTCTCGGTCGCCTGCGAGGTGTCCAGTGGGAACGACGTCGCCGCCAGCACGTCCTTCACGTCGACGCCGGGGTGCACTGACACCACTCGCATCGAGCGATCCGGCGTGTCGAAGTCCAGCACCGCCAGATTCGTCACCACCCGGTGCACATCGTGGAACCGGCTCGCCGCCAGCCCCGCTTTGCGCGCGTTGTCGTAACCGACGCCGGAGACGACGTCGACCGCGTCCACGAACACCCGCGTGCTGTGCTTGGGCGTCCAGTAGCTGGTGCGATGGTTGACGGTGTTGCCCGGCGCGCCCCGCACCCCGAGTAACTGCCGATCCGGGGAGGCGTGCGCGCCGATGGCGGAAATGTTCTGGTTGCCGAACCGGTCGATCTGGTTCGCGCCCATGACGACGTGCCGCTTGCCGTGCGGGACGACGACGTCGAGCACCTTCTTGAACGGCTGCCAACCCTCGACATTGCCGTCCGCGTCGAGCAGCGATGCCTCGCCGTCGGTGAGCAGCAGGTCCGGTGTGAACGTCAATCGCGCCAGCTTCGCGCCGAGCGCGGGGATTAGCCCCATCGGACTGGCCAGGACCTCACCCGCGTCGCGGAACAACTCCGCGCAGGCGACGACGGCCACCTCGGATCGGGTTACGTCTGTCCTCATGTCTGATGATTCGGACCTGCGAGCAGTCCTCATGCCGCCGCCTCCCTGAATCGGGCCACTTCGGACTGATAGCGCGCCTCGTCACCGGACAGGAAACGGTCCACGAAGGACGGCCAGGCGTCCGGGTCCTTGGCGCTGGCGACGTAATGTCGCTGGAACGCCTCGTCGCGGCCATAGTCCGGCGCTGCCGACGTGAAGTGCGCGCCGTGCGGGGCGGAGATCACGCCGGTGACCGCGCCCCGGTTGAGCAGTAACGACTGCACCGGCGCGGACGACAGCTCCGAAGTGTTCACAACGCGCTCCACGGAGACGAAACACCGATCCGCCGCGAGCGCGAAGTCGTCATCGAAGTACGGGTCCGGGCCGAGATACTGCGCATTGCCGCGCGCGTCGGCGCGGTTGAGATGCACCAGCGCGACGTTGAGCTTCAGCTCGGGCATGGCGAGCAGTTCCTCGCCGTCGGCGTAGGGCGACGTTACGGTGCGCAGATCCGGATTGGTCGTGACCACATCGGACCCGAGGCCAGCCCGGATCGGTAGGAACGGCAACCGCTTCGCCGCAGCCGACAGTCCGGCCGCGACCATGCCCTCGTCGTACTCGGTGACGTCGATGGCGCCGGACTGGCGCGCCCGCGCGAAGTGCGGGTCGAACGGCACGGAGTCGAGCGTGACGAACCCGAACACCAGCCTGCGGATCTTGCCCGCCGCCGCCAGCAGCCCGACATCCGGACCGCCGTAGGACACCACGGTCAGGTCCTTGACGTCGGTGCGCAGCAGTGCGCGGACCAGTGTCATCGGCTTGCGCCGCGAGCCCCAGCCGCCGATCCCGATGGTCATCCCGTCTCGGATCTCGGCGGCCACCTCGTCGGCGGTCATGCGTTTGTCCATTCAGGCTCCCGTGCCGTTCCCGAGGAAGTCCTGGCGCGCGGCGTCGGACACCCCTGCCAGGTTGAGTTCGAAGGTGAAGCCCTGCTCGAAGCGGTAGCTGCGGTGCACGTCCTGCGGATCGATGCCGTTCAACGCCTGCTTGGCCTTGCGGATCACCCTGGTGTCCTTGGCGGCGATGTCGCGGGCCACCGCCAGCGCGGCGTCGTCCAGTTCGGACCGTGGTACCACCCGATACGCCGAGCCGTGGTGGTGCAACTGCTGTGCGGTGATGGTGCTCGCGGTGTAGTAGAGCGCGCGCATGAGGTGTGGTGGCACCAGACGGGCGAGGTGGGTGGCGGCACCGAGCGCGCCACGGTCCACTTCGGGCAGTCCGAACGTCGCGTCGTCGCTGGCGACGACGACGTCGGCGTTGCCGACCAGCCCGACGCCGCCGCCGAGGCAGTAGCCGTGCACGGCGGCGATCACCGGCACCGCGCAGTCGTATACCGCCGAGAATGCGGCCGCGCAGCCGTGGTTGGCGCCGATGAGGGCACTGTAGCCGTCGCTGGCCTCGATCTCCTTGATGTCCACCCCGGCGTTGAAGCCGCGGCCCTCGGCGCGCAGCACCACCACGTGGCACTCGGGGTCCGCGCCCGCCGCCGAGACCGCCGCGGCCACGTCGTACCAGCCCTGCACTGTCAGTGCGTTGACCGGCGGGGCGGCCATCGTCACCACCGCGACGTGTTTCTCGGGGTGTGCCGTGCTCACTGCGGTCACGTCGACCTCCTGGCTACCGAACCTAGCACTTGCTTGGTACAGTAGCAGCCGCGCCGGGCACCTCGGTAGTCCCGGCAGCTCGACCTCGACGGAAAGGTGCGCCGATGGCCGTCTCGCTGGACTTCGACGGCGCGATTGTGCTGGTCACGGGCGGTGTGCGCGGCGTGGGCGCCGGGATCGCATGGGCGTTCGCCACGGCGGGAGCCACCGTGGTGACCTGCGCGCGCAACGCCCCCGAGTCGCTGGACCATGCCCGGTTCGTCCCCTGCGACGTGCGGGAGCCCGAGCAGGTCGAGCGCCTGGTGGACGACGTCGTTAGCGAGCACGGCCGCATCGACGTGCTGGTCAACAACGCGGGCGGCGCGCCGTTCGCGCTGGCCGCCGACGCATCGCCACGGTTCCACGACAAGGTCGTCGGGCTCAACCTGCTCGCGCCGTTGCTGGTGGCGCAGCGGGTGAACGCCGTGATGCAGCAGCAGGCGACCGGAGGCGCGATCGTCAACGTCAGCAGCGTCAGCGGCACCCGGCCGTCGCCCGGTACCGCCGCCTACGGCGCGGCGAAGGCCGGGTTGGACAACCTGACCGCGAGCCTCGCGGTCGAGTGGGCGCCGAAGGTGCGGGTGAACGCGCTCGACGTCGGCATGGTCCACACCGAACAGTCCGAACTGCACTACGGCGACGCGGACGGTGTTGCCGCCGTCGGCGCGACGGTCCCGTTAGGACGTCTCGCGACACCGGACGAGGTCGGCGCGTGCGCGCTGTTTCTCGCGTCGTCGTTGGCGTCATATGTGAGCGGCGCGACGCTGGCCGTCCACGGCGGGGGTGAACGTCCCGCGTTCCTCGACGCGGCACAAGCCAGGGTCTGATGTTTCGGACCTGCAAGCAGTCCTCAGTGTCTGATGCCTCGGACCTGCAAGCAGTCCTCAGTCGAAAGGAGCACGCGTGAGCGGCATCGTGGCAGATAGGGTCGTCATCGTCACCGGAGCGGGCAGGGGGCTCGGCCGAGCGCACGCACTGGCGTTCGCGCGCGAGGGGGCGGCCGTCGTCGTCAACGACGTCGGGGTCGCGCTGGACGGCACCGGAGCGTCGGCGGGTCCGGCGCAGCAGGTGGTCGACGAGATCACCGCCGCGGGTGGGCGCGCGGTGGCCAACACCGACGACGTCGCGGACTGGGACGGCGCGGCCAATCTCGTCGCCACGGCGCTCGACACGTACGGGCGGCTGGACGTGCTGGTCAACAACGCCGGGTTCCTGCGCGACCGGATGCTGGTCAACCTCGGCGAGGACGAGTGGGACGCCGTCATGCGGGTGCACCTGAAGGGGCACTTCGCGCCGATGCGGCACGCGGCGGCGCACTGGCGTGCGGAAAGCAAAGCGGGCAGGCAGCTGGACGCACGGCTGATCAACACCAGCTCGGGCGCGGGCCTGCTGGGCAGCATCGGACAGGGCAACTACTCGGCGGCCAAGGCGGGCATCGCCGGGCTGACGGTGGTCGCGGCGGCGGAGTTCGCGCGCTACGGCATCACGGTCAACGCCATCGCGCCCGCCGCGCGGACCCGGATGACGGCGGAGGCGTTTGCCGAGGACATGGCCGCGTCGGACGGCGGGTTCGATGCGATGGCACCGGAGAACGTCTCGCCGCTGCTGGTGTGGCTGGGCAGCGCCGAGTCCGCCGGGGTGACGGGGCGGGTGTTCGAGGTCGAGGGCGGGCAGGTGTCGCTGGCGACCGGCTGGCACCACGGGCCGCGCCGCGACAAGGGCGCGCGGTGGGAGCCCGCCGAGCTGGGCCCGGTGGTGGACGAGCTGATCGCCGAAGCCCCCGAGCCGGAGCCGGTCTACGGGGCCTGAGGGCAGGCGCGAGATGCGCTTCGCCAGGGATATTGCGAGATCGACGCCGGTTATCGCACGCTATGTCCGGTCCGCGGGACAATGTGTATGGCGAAGTCACCGCTGAGGTCACCCTGGTCGTGCGGTGGTTTGGCTTCGGTCGACTGGTCCATGTGGACGTCGCCAGCGAGCTCGGCTACCAGTACTCGAACTACCACAACTCGCTGCGGCCCAAGACCGCTGGTACGAGGGGTGGGCCGTTTACGTGCGCGCCGCGTGATCAGCTTCCTCCCGCAGCGGCTCCGCCGTCGCGAGCGGCCGTGGCGACAGATCCGAACGTGGGACGTGACGACTACGTGGCGCGAACTCGCCCAGGCACTAGTGGCATATCAAGGGCGGTGAGTAGGCCGGAAGGGGCGGCGATCACCGTCGGGATGGCGTTCACCAACCGCATCGCCGTCGCCTTGAGGCCCGCCGTGTTGTGGTCGCCGTCGGTGCCGAGTAGCTGCAGGTCAAGCGTGTAGTTCGGCTCGCCGCTGACCACCACCCGGTAGCAGCCCTGCCCGGCCGGTTGCGGCCAGTCGGGGGCCAAGTCGTCACGCAATCGGGTGACGTGCTCCAGCACGACGACCGGACGGCCACCGCGCATACCGCGCACCTCGAACCGCAGCGCCGCCGCCGTGCCCTCCGGGATGGTGCCCGACGCGATGTCGAACGCCTCCGGCGCTGGCAGCCGCTCGACGTGCTCGGTGACCTCGTCCAGCGTGACGTCGATGCCCGCCGCGAGCTGCCGCACGACGCTGCCCCAGGCGAGCGACAACACACCCGGTTGCAGCAGCATCGGGACGTCGTCCATCGGCGTGCCGAAGCCCATGATGTCGAACAGCACCTGGGCGTTGTCGTAGGTGGAGTAGTCCAGGATCTCCAGGCAGCGCACCTCGTCGATACGCTCGCTGATGCCGGTCAGCGCGAGCGGCAGCCAGTCGTTCGCGAAGCCGGGGTCGATGCCGTTCACCCACAAGGACGCCTCACCCTCGGCGGCGGCGTCCCTGATCGGCTGAACCAGCTCGTCCGGCGCCGTGCCCTGCGGGTACTGCAGAAACACCGGGCCGGACGAGACGACGTTGATCCCGGCGCGCAGGAAGCGGCAGAGGTCCTCGATGGCCTCCGGGATGCGGTGGTCGGCCATGGCGGTGTGCACGACGCAGTCCGGCCGCAGCGCGAGCAGCGCGTCCGCGTCCGTGGTCGCGGCGACGCCAAGCTCGCGGCCGAGTCCGGCCAGCTCACCGGCGTCCTTTCCCGCCTTGGCGTCGATGGACACCCACACTCCGGCCAGATCGAGGTCGTCCCGCGCGTCGATGCCCGCGATCGCGTGCCTGCCGACGTTGCCGGTGCTCCACTGCACCACTCGGTATCCCATGCGCGTCACTCCAGGTCGGGGATGCCGAGGTCCAGGTTCGGCGTCTCCAGTCCGCCGTCCACCTCGAGCACCTTGCCGGTCACGTAGCCGCCTGCCCGCGACGTCAGGTAGAGGATCGCGGCGGCGATGTCCTCCGCCTCGCCGATGCGCCGCAACGGCGTCGCCTGCTCCATCGCGGTGCGGATCTGGTCGTGCTGCGCCACGACGTCGAGCGCGGATGTCAGCACCGAGCCGACCGAGATCGCGTTGACCCTGATCTTCGGGGCGAGGTCGCGCGCGGCGAGCTTGCTCCAGTGCGCGAGCGCCGCCTTGGCGGTGCCGTAGGCGAGGTAGCCGCGCCCGCTGACTCGTCCGACCACAGAGGACACCGCGACGACCGACCCACCGCCGGTTTCCAACATTTTCGGCACCGCCGCTTGGGTCAACGTGTGGGCGGTGGCGACGTTGAAGTGGAAGGCGTCCTTGACGTCGTCCGGTTTGGTGGTGAGGAAGGCGTTCGGCATGGCGCCGCCGACGTTGTTCACCACGATGTCCACTCTGCCCAGTTCACTGTGGGCGGTTTCCGCGAGCGCGGCGATGGCGTCCAGATCGGACAGATCCGCCGGGACGACAACGGCCTTGCGGCCCAACGCGGTGATTTTCCCGGCGACGTCGTCCAGTTGCGACTCGGTGCGGGCGGACAGCGCGACGTCGGCGCCCGCCTCGGCCAGCGCGAGCGCGGTGGCCGCGCCGATGCCGCGTCCTGCGCCGGTGACGATGGCGGCCTGCCCGTCGAGCCGGAAGCGATCCAGGATCATGCGTATCCCTCAGACCCGCTCGATGATGGTGGCGGTGGACATCGCGCCGCCCGCGCACATGGTGATGAGCGCGGTGGCGGTGTCGGTGCGCTCGAGCTCGTGCAGGGCGGTGGTGAGCAGCCGCGCGCCGGTGCTGCCGACCGGGTGACCGAGCGCGATCGCGCCGCCGTTGACGTTGACCTTCGCTGGGTCGGGCTGGTGCACCTGCTGCCAGGACAGCACCACCGACGCGAACGCCTCGTTGACCTCGAACAGGTCAGGGTCGCCGATGCTCATGCCCGCGCGGGTCAGCACCCGTTCGGTGGCCGCGATGGGGCCGTCCAGGTGGTAGTACGGCTCCGCGCCGACCAGCGCCTGCGACACGATTCGCGCTCTCGGCGTCAGGCCAAGTTGACGCGCCTTGTCTTCGGACATCAGCAGTACGGCGGCGGCGCCATCGGACACCTGCGACGAACTGCCCGCGGTGTGCAGGCCGCCGTCGAGCACCGGCTTGAGCTTCGCCAGGCCGTCCAGCGTGCTGTCGCGCGGCCCTTGGTCGCGCTGCACCAGCCGGGTCTCCCCGGTGAGCCCGCCGTCGCTGATCACCGGCGCCTTGACCGGGACGACCTCGCGGTCGAAACGGCCTTCGCCCCACGCCGTCAGCGCCTTGCGCTGGGAGTCCACCGCGAACTGGTCGACGTCGTCGCGCGTCAGGCCCCTGCGGGTGGCGATCCGCTCCGCCGCCTCGAACTGGTTCGGCATGTCGATGTCCCAGGATGCGGGGCGCGGCGTGCCAATGTCGGTGCCCCGGTTCGCGCCGAGCGGCACTCGGCTCATCGCCTCGACGCCGCACGCCATGCCGACGTCGATCGCGCCGGTCGCGATCAGGCCCGCGATGAGGTGCGTCGCCTGCTGCGCCGAGCCACACTGGGCATCGATGGTGGTCGCGCCGGTCGCCTCGGGAAGTCCGGCGTGCAGCCATGCGGTGCGCGTGACGTTGCCCGCCTGTTCACCCGCTTGGGTCACCGCGCCGCCGATGATCTGCTCCACAAGGGTGGCGTCGACTCCGGCGCGGTCGAGCAGCGCATGCTGGATCGCGCCGAGCGTTTCGGCCGGGTGCAGGCCCGCCAGCCAGCCACCTCGCTTGCCGATCGGGGTGCGTGCCGCGTCGACGATGACTGGGTTGCCCACCGGCTGCCTCCTGGGAGATCGAAAGTCGCTGCCACAAAGGTAGAACATGTTCTTTTTCGCGGCAATAGCGGTGCGCGATGTTACGACAACAACCACAGGTCGGCGGCGGTATCGACGGCGATCTTGGCGCGTCGGGCACCGCTGGAAGGTTGTTCTCGTGGGTTCTCATCGCGGCGAACCTGTGCTTCAATCGTCGGTAGAACGTGTTTCACAAGGTCGTGTGGCGCAGGAGGTAAACCGTGGCAGCTCCGCTCATTCCGGAAGGATTCGACTTCACCGACCCGGACGTCTGGGCCGAGCGGGTCCCGATCGAGGAGTTCGCCGCGCTGCGCAAGATGGCGCCGGTGTGGTGGTGCCCGCAGCCGCCTGGTCTGAGCGGGTTCGATGACGGCGGCTACTGGGTCGTCTCCCGGCTGGCCGACATCAAGGAGATCTCCAAACACCCTGAGCTGTACTCGACCAGGGAAAACACCGCGATCATCCGGTTCAACCCGGACATCACGCGCGATGAGATCGAGATGCAGCGGATGATCCTGATCAACATGGACCCGCCGCAGCACACCAAGGTCCGCCGCATCATTTCCAAGGGCTTCACGCCGCGCGCGGTGGAGGCGCTGCGTTCGACGTTGACCGAGCGGGCGGCCAAGATCGTGCACGAGGCGAAGAAGCACGGCAGCGGTGACTTCGTGGAGCAGGTGGCCTGCGAGCTGCCGCTGCAGGCGATCGCGGAGCTGATCGGCGTGCCGCAGGAGGACCGCGGCAAGATCTTCGACTGGTCGAACGAGATGATCGGCTACGACGACCCCGAGTACGACATCGACCCGGTCAACGCGTCCGCCGAGCTCATGGGCTACGCCTGGCAGATGGCCGAGGAGCGGCAGAAGTGCCCGGTCGACGACATTGTGACGAAGCTGGTCAATGCCGACATTGACGGCGAGTCGCTCGGCTCGGAGGAGTTCGCGTTCTTCGTCATCCTGCTGGCGGTCGCGGGCAACGAGACCACCCGCAACGCCATCACGCACGGAATGAAGGCGTTCCTCGATCACCCTGAGCAGTGGGAGCGGTACAAGGCCGAACGGCCGAGGACTGCCCCGGACGAGATCGTCCGCTGGGCCACACCGGTGAGCGCGTTCCAACGCACCGTCACCGAGGACACCGAGCTGGCCGGGCAGCCGATCCGCAAGGGCCAGCGGGTCGGACTGTTCTACGCCTCCGCGAACTTCGATGAGGAGGCGTTCGGCAACCCGCACGAGTTCGACGTCTTCCGCGACCCGAACCCGCACGTCGGCTTCGGCGGCACCGGCGCGCACTACTGCATTGGGGCGAACCTGGCGCGGCTGGAGATCGATCTGATCTTCAACGCGATCGCCGACGCCATGCCGAACATCCGCGAGGTCGAGCCGCCCGCGCGGCTGCGTTCCGGCTGGCTGAACGGCATCAAGCACTACCGCGTCGCCTACGAATGAGGAGCCAGGGCGTGGATTCGCTGGAGGACATCCGCAGGCTGAAGTACCGCTACGCGCGGAGCCTCGACCTGAAGCGGTGGGACGAGTTCGCCGACGTGTTCACCGAGGACGCGACCGCCGACTACGGTACGCGCGCGACCAGCGAACCGCTGACGTTGCGGGGGCGCGAGCAGATCGTGTCCTACATGCGGGACGCGCTCGGCGGCAACATCATCACGGTGCACTTCTGCGCTCAGCCGGAGATCGAGATCGCGCCGAGCGTCGGCGACGGCGATAACGCCGACGGCGATAACGCCGACGGTGACACGGCCGAGGGCACCTGGTGTTTCGAGGACACCGTGATCGTTCCCGACCACCGGATCATGATCAAGGGCTCGGCGTACTACGAGGACCGCTATCGCCGCGAGAACGGCGTCTGGCGCATCTCGCACATCGGTTACCAGCGCACGTATGAGCTGATGGTGTCGTTCGACGACATGCCGAGCCTGCAGTTGCTGGCGAACCGGTGGGCCGACGTCCCGCAGCAGGTCTGACCGGGAGGCGCATAGGTGCTCACCGAACCGTTCGCCGAGGCGATCGTCGAGGCCGAGAAGATCATCGAGAGCGCGCCGCATGTGCGCACCGAGCAGGACCTCGTCGAGGGCTACGACTATCTGGCGGGCAGCATCCGCGCGTCGTTGCAGATGGCGTGGGCATACGAGCGGGACTTCCCGTTCTTCGTGTCGTCCACTGGCCCGTACACCAAGCTGGGTCTCGACAACCCGGACACGCTGTACTACCATGCCTACCTCCGCGACGACGCCGAGTACGTGGTCACCGGAACCCGTGGCACCACTGCGGATCTGAGCTTTCAGGTGTTGAATGGCGACTACAGTCCGGCGTCCTCTCCGGACAGTCTGACCGCGTTCGACGACCGGGATCTCGACGTCGACGCCGACGGCAGATTCGAGGTCCGGTTTGGACCCGGATCCGGCCCGAACTGCGTCACGCTGGGATCAGGGTCAGCGATGCTCGTCGTCCGCGAGGTCTTCAGCGACTGGACGTCCGAAAAGGCCGGTCGCGTTAGGATCCACCGGGCCGACCGACTTGGCGCCGCGCCGCCGCCACGCGACAAGGACACGCTGGCCAAGCGCTACCGCGTCGCGGGCAAGATGCTGCTGTCCCGGCTGCGGACGTTCCTGGCGTTCCCGGAGTGGCATTACCTGAAACTGCCGGTGAACACACTGACCGAGCCGCGCAGCACGCCGGGCGGCCTCGCGACGCAGTTCTCGTCGGTGGGGCACTACGACCTCGCCGACGACGAAGTCATGGTGATCACCGTGCCTGCCGCGTCGGCGGATGTCGCGCCGTACCAGGGCTTTCAGCTCGGCAGCATGTGGTACATCTCGCTGGACTACATCAACCACCAAACCAGCCTCACCCGCGACCAGGCGCGCGTCGACCCGGACGGCGTGATCCGTTACGTCGTCAGCGAGCGCGATCCCGGCCTGGCGAACTGGGTCGAACGCACCGGTCACAGCCGTGGTTACCTGCAACTGCGCTGGCAACGGCTCACCCGCGACCTCACGCCCGCCGACGGGCCGACGTCCGAAGTCGTGCGGTTCGACGACCTGCCGGAGAAGCTGCCGTATTACGCCGAACAGCGGGTCACGGCGCAGGAGTGGTCGGCGCGGATCGTCGCCCGGCAGGCCGCCGTCGCGGATCGGATGTTGGGGTGAGCATGCTGCGGAAGAAGGTCGTGGTGGTGTCCGGGGTCGGGCCTGGGCTCGGCCGGTCGATCGCGGTGCGGGCCGCGCACGCTGGCGCGGACGTCGTGCTCGCCGCGCGGACGAAGTCCAACCTGGACGCCGTCGCCGAAGAGGTGACGACGCTGGGACGTCGTGCGGTGACCGTGCCCGCCGACATCACGTCGGAGTCCGATGCGGACACGCTGGCCGAGGCGGCCGTGTCGGCGTTTGGTCGGGTGGACGTGTTGGTGAACAACGCCTTCGCGATTCCGCCGCTCGGTGATCTGTCCGATGCGGACCTGGACGCTGTTCGCGCGGGCTTCGAGACCAGTTCGATCGCGGTGCTGCGGTTGACGCGGTTGTTCACGCCCGCGCTGGCGGACGTCGATGGCGCGGTGGTGATGGTGAACTCGATGGTGCTGCGGCACTCGCAGCGTGGTTACGGGGCGTACAAGATGGCCAAGGCCAGCCTGCTCGCGCTCGCGCAGAGCCTGTCGACGGAGCTGGGCCCGCGCGGCATCCGGGTCAACTCGGTCGCACCTGGCTACATCTGGGCGGACACGCTGAAGTGGTACTTCGGGTACCTGGCTAAGAAACGCGGTATGTCCACTGAGGACGTTTACGCCGAGACGGCGGCGAACACCGACCTGCGGCGGCTGCCCGAACCGGACGAGATCGCGGACGCCGTTGTGTTCCTGGCGTCGGACATGGCGCGGGCGATCACCGGGCAGTGCCTCGACGTCAACTGCGGCGAGTACCACCACTGAGGACTGTCCTGAGGAGCCCCATGCGAGACAGCGTCGGCACGGTCGCGGACCTGCACGCCTCGGCCACCAAGGTCACCGGCCTGGACGACTTCGGCGACGACGCCTACCTCGAGGGCTTGCGCGTCCTGCTCGACTCGTACCAGCGGGAGGCGCAGCTGACGCCGCTCGGCAACAGCATCACCCGCGCGTCGCTGCGCGGTGCGCTGGTGGCGCGGTTGCTCGCGGAGGCGGCGTGGCGGCAGTACCCGGACCACGTCGACGTCCCGATCGAGCGGCCGATCTTCGTCACCGGGCTGTCGCGCACCGGGACGACCGCCCTGCATCGACTGCTGACCGCCGACCCCGCGCATCAGGGGTTGGAGCTGTGGCTGGCCGACGTCCCGCAGCCGCGTCCGCCGCGCGAGACGTGGGATGACAACCCGATCTACCAGCAGATCAAGGCGGGTTACGACAAGCACCATGCGGAGAACCCGGACTTCATGGGCCTGCACTACACGTCGGCGGACTCGGTGGAGGAGTGCTGGCGGCTGTTGCGGCAGAGCATGAAGTCGGTGTCGGACGAGTGTCTGGCCTACCTGCCCAGCTACTCGCATTGGCTGTCCGAACAGGACTGGACCGACGCCTACGCCCGGCACCGGCTGTTGCTGCAGCTGATCGGGCGCAACGAGCCGGGCAAGCGGTGGGTGTTGAAGAATCCGAGCCACTTGTTCGCGCTGGACGAGCTGCTTGCGGTGTATCCGGACGCGCTCATCGTGCAGACCCACCGGCCACCGAGCACGACGTTGGCCTCGACGTGCAGCCTGTCGCTGGCGGCCACCGAGGGGTGGTCGACGGCGTTCACGCCCGAGGTGATCGGCCAGACACAGCTTGACCTGTGGGCGCGTGGACTGGCGGAGTTCTCCGCGGTTCGGGCGCGACACGATCCCGCGCGGTTCTGCGACGTCGACTACGATGACTTCGTGGCCGACCCGGTCGCCACCGCCGAGGGCATCTACCGGCACTTCGGGCTGCCGCTGTCCGACGACGCCCGCGCCGAGATACGCCGTATGGACGCCGCGAGCCGCACCGGCGCGCGCAAACCCTCCCACCACTACGCCCTCTCCGACTTCGGCCTCACCCCGGCCCAGGTCGAGGCCCGCTTCGCCACATACGTCCCCGCGAGTCCCCAGCTCTAACACCGCGAGTCTCACCTTAATTCGCGCGAGTCTCACCTTCCGGTGCCGCGAGTCCCCACTTCCAGTGACCCGGAAGTTGATCAACCACCCGCGCGGTGTTGCGCGAGAGTGTCCGCTTCGCCGGTCTTGTCGAGCAACACCACGCGGGAGGTGATGCCGCTGCATGGCGGGAGGGTGTGGCGCATGCGGCTGGCGGCGTGAGTTGATCACGTCTACTCACGCTGTTGTTCGCGAAACCCGGCGAACCGGACGTATTCGCGCCACAGCGCGAGTAGGTGCGATCAACATCGAGCTCGACGCCGCCTGGCGCGTGCTGACATTGTCGAATACGTCGTCGGGAACGTCGGACACGAGGTCGGGAGCGCGGAACACGGCGTCGGGAGCGGGGAACACGGCGCGGCGCTACTCCGGCTTCGCCGCTCCCACCAGCCAGAGGGCGAAGTACTGCGACCCGCCGCCGTAGGCGTGGCCGACGGCCTTGCGGGCGCCGTCGACCTGGTAGTTGCCCGCCTTGCCCATCACCTGCTTCGCCGCTTCGGACATCCGCAGCATCCCGGACGCCCCGATCGGGTTCGTCGACAGCACCCCGCCGGACGGGTTCACCGGCAACTGCCCGCCCAACGCCGTCTCGCCGGCTTCGGTGAGCTTCCAACCCTCGCCCTCGGGCATGAAGCCCAGGTTCTCCAGCCACATTGGCTCGAACCAGGAGAACGGCACGTAGATCTCCGCAGCGTCCACCTCGGACAGCGGGTCGGTGATCCCGGCGTCCCGCCACAACTGCGTCGCCGCGTCGCGGCCCGCCTGCGGGTTCACCTGGTCGCGCCGGGCGAACGTCGTGGGCTCGGTGCGCATCGACGTCGCATGGATCCACGCCACGTCATCGCCCGCCGCGTCCCCGGACGCCTCATCGCCGATCACCATCGCGCACGCGCCGTCGGACGACGGGCAGGTCTCGTCGTAGCGGATCGGGTCCCACAGCATCTGCGACGCCTGCACCTGCTCCACCGTGATGTCGGCCTGCTGGAGGTGCGCGTACGGGTTGAGCGAGCCGTTGCGACGGTCTTTCGCCGCCACCATCGAGCCGACGATCTCCGGCGCGCCCGACCTGCGGATGTAGGACCGCACGTGCGGCGCGAAGTACCCACCCGCGCCCGCGCCGACCGGCATGTTGAACGGGATCGGGATCGACAGCGCCCACATGGCGTTCGACTCCGACTGCTTCTCATACGCCACCGTCAGCACCCGCCGGTGCTCGCCGGACTGCACCAGGCTCGCGGCGACGATCGACGTCGAACCGCCGACCGAACCTGCTGTGTGCACCCGCAGCAGCGGCTTGCCGGTCGCGCCCAGCGCGTCGGCGAGGTACAGCTCCGGCATCATGACGCCCTCGAACAGGTCCGGCGCTTTGCCGATGACCACGGCGTCGATGTCGTCCCAGCCGACCTGCGCGTCCGTCATCGCGCGGTCGATCGCCTCCCGCAGCAAGCCCGCCATGGAGACGTCGGTGCGCTTGGCTTTGTGGTGGGTCTGCCCGGTGCCGAGCACGGCCGCACGCTGTTTCATGACTGTGCCTCCATCACGGCGACGAGATTCTGTTGCAGCGCGGGCCCGCTGGTCGCGTGCGCCAGCGCCCGGTCGGCGTCGCCCGACATGACCCGCCGCGCGGCCTCGCCGATGCGCGACAGCCCCGCCGCGAACATCGGGTTGCCCGCCAGCACACCGCCGGACGGGCTGATCCGAACGGCGTCGTCCAGCCCGAGCGCGTCCCGCAGGATCAGCTCCTGGTGCGTGAACGGCGCGTGCAGCTCCGCGACGTCGATGTCTTTCACGTCGAGCGCCGCGCCCGCGGTCTCGGTCGACGGCGAGCGGGTCAGATCCCGCGCGCCGAGTACGGGGGAGTCGACGCGGTGCTCGATTCCGGTGATCGCCGCAGGTCGGGACACGATGTCGCGGGCGCGGTCCTCGGCGGCGAGGATGACCACTGAAGCGCCGTCGGTGATCGGCGCGATGTCGTGTGCCCTTAGTGGGTCGGCTGTCATCGATGCGTCCAGCAGGTCCGCGACGGACGACTCCCCGGAACGCTGCGCCTGGGGGTTTTCGCGTGCGTCGGCGAGGCTGCGGGCGGCGACCTCCGCCATGTCCTTCTCGCTCCAACGCCCGGACTCCAGCCCGAGCCGGGCTTGCAGCGCCGCGATGCTGATGGAGTCCGGCCACAGCGGCGCCACGGTGTACGGGTCGGTTTGCAGGCTCAGCACCCGCCGCAGCGTGCCCGCCGACGACTTGCCGAAGCCGTACACCAGAGCGGTGTCCACCTCGCCGATGCGGATCTTCACCCACGCCTCGTACAGCGCCCATGCGGCGTCCATTTCCACATGCGACTCGTTGATCGGCGGGAACGCGCCGATGGCGTCCACAGCGGAGATAAACGAAAACGCCCGACCGGCAAGGTAATCCGACGAGCCGGAGCACCAGAATCCGATGTCCGACTTGGACAGTCCGGTTTGCTTGAATGCCTCGGCCAGTGTCGGCACCAGCATCTCGACGCCGTTGGTGGTGCCTGGGGTTCGACGTACGCAGTCCGACTGCGCGAACCCGACAACGGAGACTCGACTCATCACTGCCTCACAGGTGGTGTGCGTAGGACTCGTACGGCGCGTCCGGCTCGCCGGTCGGCTCGAAGTGCGCGATGTTGCGCATGCTGGTCACCCATTCCTCGCGCGGTCGCCACTGCGCCCGCACGCGCATGCCCATCCGCACCTCGTCGGCATCGCAACCGCGCACGAGGTGCAGGAACGCGATGTCCGCGCCGTCGAGCAGGATGTAGGCGACGACGTACGGCGGCGTGATCTGCTGGCCGAGGAACGGGACGTTGACGATGCAGAACGTCGTCACGATGGCGGTGTCCGGCAGTTCCACCTCGGTCGTCGTCGGCACGCCGTCGGTGGGGCACGCGCCGCGCGGCGGGAGGTAGACCTTCTCGCATTTCGGGCAGCGCTGTCCGATCAGCTTGCCCTCGCCCAGCGCCCGCAGGTAGCGGCTCTCTTCTGGGGACACGGTGTGCTCGTAACCGAGCTTGATCGGGGTGACAACAGTGTTAACCGATGCCCCGTCGGCCCTTTCTGCCGCTGGCGGCGGGGGCGACGTCGGCGGCGGTGGCTGGTCGTCCGGGGCGTCGGCGGGCAGGAAGTACGCGATGTCGCGGATGTGTCCGACCGGCTCGTCGGCCCAGCGCACCCGCACCCGCATGCCGGTGTGGATCGCCTCCGGCGTCTCGACGTCGACGGCGTGCAGGAGTGCGGTGTCCGCGCCGTCCAGCCGGATCAGCGCCCACGCGAACGGGCGCTGGATCGGTTGGCCCGCCACCGGCTCGGCGCACCACGACCACGTCAGCACCGTGCCTTCCTGGCCGACTTCGACGAACTTGCTCAGGGGCTCGGCGGTCATCGGGTCGTACTCGACCGGCGGCACATGCACGCGGCCGTCCGACCCGGTGACGCCCTCGATGCGACGTTCGGCCAGGCCGGTCATGAAACGTCCGAGCACCGGCCCGAGCGAGCGGGTGTAGTCGAACTGGATCTCAAGCGGTTCCGACAACGGTGGTGCTTCAGTAGTCACGCTCTGAGTGAAACATGTTCTCGATATTTCCGGCAAGTGGCGGTGTCTGGGCGAGCGACGTTAGCTAGAACACGTTCTACGTTGCCGTGGTGGGAGCGAGCGCGGGCAGGCGAGCCGAAGGTGGCCTTGGGTACCAAATATGTACCGAAGGCCACCTTGGGCTCGGGCTGGCGGGCGGCCCCTGGCTGAGCGGGCGGCCCCCGGCTGGCGGGCGGTCGAAGCTCACCGTCCCTCGAACACCGGGGTGCGCTTCTCCGTGAAAGCGCGCGGGCCTTCCTTGGCGTCGGCGCTGGTGAACACCGACAGCCCGATCGGGGCCTCGATCGCGAAGGCGTCCTCCTCGGCCATGCCCTCGGTCTCGCGCATGGTCCGCAGCACCGCCTGCACGGCCAGCGGGCCGTTCGCCGCGATCAGGTCCGCGATGGCCAGTGCCTTGTCCAGCGCGGTGCCGTCGGGGACGACGTGCCCGATCAACCCGACGTCGCGAGCTTCCGTCGCCGTGATGTGCCGCCCGGTCAGCAGCAGGTCGGCGGCGACGGTGTACGGGATCTGCCGGGGCAGCCGCACCGCGGAGCCGCCCATCGGGAACAGGCTCCACTTCACCTCGGAAATCCCGAACTTCGCGCTCTCGCCCGCGACGCGGATGTCGGTGGCTTGCAGGATCTCGGTGCCGCCCGCGATCGCCGGGCCCTCGACGGCCGCGATCAACGGCTTCGTCAGCCGACGCCCCTTGAGCAGTCCCGGGATGCGCGCGGGGTCCCAGCCGTTGCCGGACATCGCCTTGCCGGGGTCGTTGCGGCTCATGTTCTTCAGGTCCGCGCCCGCGCAGAACGACCCGCCAGCGCCGGTGAGCACGCAGCAACGGATGGCCGGGTCAGCGTCGACCTGGTCCCACGCGCGCAGCATGATGTCGATCATCTCGGCGCTGATCGCGTTGCGGGCGTGCGGCCGGTTCATCGTCACGATCAGGGTGTGGCCGCGCTGCTCAACCAGGGCGTGCGGCGCGTGCTCGGCGGCTGCGGTCGACGTCATCAAGATCCTCCGGGCTAGGGGATTGGTACATGTTTCACGCTCTGTGGTCGGCTCACTACCACTGGAGCAATGTTGACCATTGCCCATAACGATAACATGTTCTAGTTTAGAGCAATGGCACTGAACATCGCTGACCTCCTGGAGCACGCGGTGGACGCCGCGGGCGACCGCACGGCCGTGATCTGCGGCGATCGTCAGGTGAGTTATCTCGAACTCGACGAGCGCGCCAACCGGCTCGCCCATCACCTCGCCGCCGCAGGCGTGGGCAAGGGCGACCACATCGGTATCTACTCCCGCAACTCGATCGAGACGATCGAGGCGATGTTCGCGGCGTACAAGCTCCGCGCCATCGCGATCAACGTGAACTACCGGTACGTGGCCGACGAGCTGCGCTACCTGTTCGACAACGCCGACCTCGTCGCGCTGGTGCACGAGCGGCAGTACGCGCCGACGGTGGCCGAGGTGCTGCCGTCCGCGCCGAAGCTGCGCAACATCGTCGTGGTGGAAGATGGCTCGGACGCGGACTACACGGGCGTCGAGTACGAGACGGCGCTCGCGGCGCAGTCGCCTGAACGGGACTTCCCCGAGCGCAGTGCCGACGACATCTACATCCTCTATACCGGCGGCACCACCGGTTACCCGAAGGGCGTGATGTGGCGGCACGAGGACGTCTGGCGCGTGCTCGGCGGCGGCATCGACTTCATGTCCGGCGAGTACGTTCCGGACGAGTGGACCATGGCTGAGCAGGCCAAACAGGGCCCCGGACTGGTCCGCATGACGATCTCGCCGCTGATCCACGGCGCGGCGCAATGGGCGGTGTTCGGCGCGCTGTTCCTCGGCGGCACAGCGGTGCTCGTGCCGCAGTTCGAGCCGCACGAGGTGTGGCGGGCGATCCAGCAGCACCGGGTGCAGGTGCTGGCGTTCGTCGGGGACGCCATGGCGCGTCCGATGCTCAAGGCGTACCAGGAGGGCGACTACGACGCCTCTTCCGTGGTCGCGTTCTCCAGCCACGCCGCGCTGTTCTCGCAGTGGGTCAAACAGGCGTACCTGGAGACGTTTCCCAACGCCGTGCTCACCGACGCCATCGGCTCGTCGGAGAGCGGCTTCACCGGCATCAGTCTGATCACCAAGGACGCCGACCACTCGCAGGGCCCGAGGGTGAACTTCACCAAACAGGCCCTGCTGCTCGACGAGGACGGAGCCAAGATCGACCCGACGCCGGGCGCGGTCGGCCTGATGGCGCGCGGCGGACACGTCCCGGTCGGCTACTACAAGGACCCCGAGAAGTCCGCGAAGATCTTCGTGGAGATCGACGGCAAGCGCTACGTCGTCCCAGGCGACTACGGCCGCTATGAGGACGACGGCACCGTGACTCTGCTCGGCCGAGGCTCGCAGTGCGTCAACACCGGCGGCGAGAAGGTGTTCCCCGAAGAGGTCGAGGGCGCGCTGAAGTCGCACCCGGACGTCTACGACGCGCTGGTCGTCGGCGTGCCGGACGAGCGCTACGGCGAGCGGGTCGGCGCGCTGGTGCAGCCGCGTGAAGGCGCGTCGCTGGACACCGCGGCCCTCGACGCACACGTGCGCACCAAGATCGCCGGGTACAAGGTGCCGCGCAGCTACTGGCTCGTGCCAGAGGTCCACCGCCAGCCCAGCGGCAAACCCGACTACCCGTGGGCGAAGTCCTATGCCGAGGAGCACGCCGACAGCGCGCTCGCTATCACCCGCTGAGTCCATAACGGACATGAAGGAGCTCCATGCGCACAGCGTTGTGTGACACGCTCGGGATTCAGTACCCGATCGTCGCGTTCACCCCGTCCGAGCACGTCGCGGCCGCCGTCTCGCGCGCCGGTGGCCTCGGCGTGCTCGGCTGCGTCCGGTTCAACGACGCGGTCGACCTCGACGCCACATTGGACTGGATGGACGCCAACACCGACGGCAAGCCGTACGGTGTGGACATCGTCATGCCGTCGAAGGTGCCCACCGAAGGCAGTGCCGGCGACCTGTCGAAGCACATCCCCGAGGAGCACCGGGCGTTCGTCGAGCGGACGTTGCGTGAGCTGGGCGTGCCGGAGTTGGCCGATAGCAACGACGGCGCCGGCGTGCTCGGCTGGCTGCACTCGGTCGCCCGGTCTCATGTGGACGTCGCGCTGAAGCATCCCATCGCGCTCATCGCCAACGCACTCGGCTCGCCGCCCAACGACATCATCGAGCAGGCGAACGCCAAGGGCGTCAAGGTCGCCGCGCTCGCTGGCAAGGCGGAGCACGCGGTGTCCCACGTGGACAACGGGGTCGACATCGTCATCGCGCAGGGCTACGAGGCGGGCGGCCACACCGGCGAGATCGCCTCGATGGTGCTGTTGCCCGAGGTGGTCGACGCCGTCGGGGACCGCGCGCCGGTGCTCGCGGCGGGCGGCATCGGCTCCGGCAGGCAGGTCGCGGCGGCGCTCGCGCTTGGCGCGACCGGCGCGTGGATGGGCTCCTACTGGCTGACCACCAGCGAGTACCTGGAGACCATGCGTGAGTCCGGCACGGTGCAGGACGCCCTGGTCGCCGCGACGTCGTCGGACACCGTGCGCACCCGGATCTTCTCCGGCAAACCGGCGCGGCTGCTCAAGACCCGCTGGACCGAGTCGTGGGTGCAGCCGGATGCGCCGGACCCGTTGCCGATGCCGTTGCAGAACCTGCTGGTCGCGGAGGCGCACCAGCGCATAGCCGCCGCGAAGGACCCGAGCGTCGTCGCGATGCCGGTCGGCCAGATCGTCGGCCGGATGAACGCCGTGCGTCCGGTCGCGGAGCTGATGGGCGAGCTGGTCGCCGAGTACGACCAGGCACTGGACCGCCTCGACAAGACCCGGTAGCCGGGTGCACGACTGCAGGAAGGAGGACGCCCGTGCTGTCACCCCTTGACGACTACCCTGTCCATCAGGTGGCCGAGCCAGTGCGCCAGGTCGCGACCACCGACCGCAACTTCTACGACCGCTACTACTTCAACTGCCATCCCAGCTCGCCGGAGCTGTTCTGCGTCATTGGCATGGGTCAGTACCCGAACCTCGGCGTCGCCGACGCGTTCGCCACGGTGCGCACCAGCGACGAGCAGGTCTCGGTGCGCGCGTCAAGGGAGCTGGGCGCCGATCGGATGGACACCAGCGTCGGGCCGTTCCGGATCGAGGTGCTCGAGGGGCTGCGCAGGCTGCGCGTCGTGCTGGAACCCACCGAGCACGACCTAGCGTTCGACCTCACCTTCACCGGCGCGGTACCGGCCGTGCTCGAACCGAGGCACGTGCTGCGCCAGCCCCACGGGCGCGCCATTATCGACTCCACCCGGCTCGCGCAGACCGGAAGCTGGGAGGGCATGCTCACCGTCGACGGCACCGACCACCACGTCACCCCGGACACCTGGCAGGGCACCCGGGACCGGTCCTGGGGCATCCGCCCGGTCGGCGAGCCGGAACCGCCGGGGTACGCGGCCGCGCAACCGCTCGGCTCGTTTTACTGGCTCTACGCGCCGCTGCGGTTCAATGACTTCAGCATCGTCACGATTCTGCAGGAAGACGCGGCGGGGCACCGCTCGCTCGAGGAGGCGGTACGGCTGTGGCCGGACGGCAGCGGCCGTGAGCCAGAGCCGCTCGGCAGGCCCGACGTCACCCTCACCTTCACGCCGGGCACCCGCGAGGTCGCCTTGGCCGTGCTCGACTTTGCCGACGGCCCCAAGGTCGAGGTCGAGACGGTGCTTCCGGTCGCACTCGGCGCAGGCGCCGGGTACGGCACCGACGACTGGCGGCACGGCATGTACCTGGGACCGCTCGCGGTGCAGGGGCGCAGGTACGACGTCAGCGACGCCGCCAAGCGCGCAGCCTACTTCAGCGTCATCGACAACCTGGCCAGGGCGCGCTGCGATGGGCAGCGCGGCTGGGGCCTGTTCGAGTTCGCCTGTTTCGGCCCGCACGACCCCTCCGGCTTCACCGGCTGGGACGACGTAGCCTGAGTTGAGGAGCATTAGCATGCGCGAGTACAAGGAGCTCTACATCGGCGGCCAGTGGGTTGCCCCGGCCACCGACCGCCGAATCGAGGTCATCTCGCCGCATTCGGAACAGCGGGTCGGCAGCACCCCGGAGGCCACCGCCGACGACGTCGACCGCGCCGTCGCGGCGGCGCGGCAGGCGTTCGACAGCGGCCCGTGGCCGCACATCCCACCGGAAGAACGCCTGGCTGCCGTGCGGCGGTTCGCCGACGCCTACAACGCACGGCAGGCGGAGTTGGCCGAGCTGCTCACCACCGAGATGGGCTCGCCACTCTGGTTCTCCCAGGTCGGGCAGGTCGGCGCCACGTCGATGGCGCTTGCCAACTTCCTCAGCGCAGGTGAGAACGTCGCGTGGGAGGAGCGCAGGCCCGGCTCGTTCGGCGCCGACGTCGTCGTCCGCCGCGAGCCTACCGGTGTCGTCGGCATCATCACGCCGTGGAACGTGCCGCACTTCGTCACCGTAGCCAAGCTCGCACCCGCGCTGATCGCCGGCTGCACGGTCGTGCTCAAGCCGCCGCCGGAGGCGCCGCTCTCTGCGCTGGCGCTGGCCGAGATCCTGCACGAGGCTGGCCTGCCCGAGGGCGTGGTCAGCGTACTGCCAGCCGGTCGCGAGGTGGGCGAGCACCTGGTCACGCACCCGGGCGTCGACAAGATCACCTTCACCGGCTCAACCGCGGCAGGCCGCCGGATCGCCTCGCTGTGCGGGCAGGACCTGCGGCGGGTGACGCTGGAGCTGGGCGGGAAGTCACCTGCGATCATCCTCGACGACGCGGACCTAGGCCAGACGGTGCAGAACCTGCAGATGGCCTCGCTGCTCAACAGCGGACAGGCGTGTATCGCGCAGACCCGGATCCTGGCATCGCGGCGCCGGTACAACGAGGTGGTCGACGCGCTCGCGGCCATGGTCGGTGGGCTGACCGTGGGTGACCCGATGAACGCGGAGAACTACATCGGCCCGATGGTGGCCAAGCGGCAGCAGGAGCGGGTGCGAGACTACATCGGACTCGGCGAGTCCGAGGGCGCGCGGCTCGTCGTCGGCGGCAGCGGTATGCCGGACGACCTCGACACCGGCTGGTACGTCCGGCCGACGGTATTCGCAGGCGTGGACAACGCCATGCGGATCGCGCGGGAGGAGATCTTCGGTCCCGTCCTCGTGGTCATCCCGTACGACGACGAGGACGACGCGGTGCGCATCGCCAACGACTCCGAGTACGGGCTCGCAGGTTCGGTGTGGACGTCCGATGTGGAGCACGGGCTGGATGTCGCGCGGCGGGTCCGGACCGGGACGCTCGGGATAAACCAGTACCTGATGAACTTCACCGCTCCCTTCGGCGGGTTCAAGGCGAGTGGCATCGGGCGGGAGTTCGGGCCGGAGGGCATCGAACCGTACGTCGAGCTCAAGTCCGTCGCGCTGCCGATGGGTGAGTCATGACCGGGACGGCGCACCAGCTTCGTATCGGGACGCGGGACCACGACGACCTGCGTCGCAGGCTCCAGGCGTGGCTGCGAGACCTGCTGCCGGTTGGTACGGAGCCGGTCGTTGGCCCGGTCGAGCCCGCGACCGGCAACGGCATGTCCAGCGAGACGGTGACCTTCGAGCTCACCACGGCCACGCACGGCCCGCAGCCCTGCGTGGCCCGGCTCGCGCCGCGGCACGAGGCGATACCGGTGTTTCCCGCGTACGACCTGGTGCGGCAGGCCCGGGTGATGCGGTTGGTCGCGGAGAACTCGGACGTGCCGGTGCCACCGGTGCTGTGGTGCGACGCCGATGGCGCGGTGACTGGCTCGCCGCTGTTCATCATGGCGCGCGTCGAGGGCGACATCCCGCCGGACGTCATGCCGTACAACTTCGGTGGCTGGGCCGCGGAAGCCGAACCGGCCGACCGGGCACGGCTACAGCAGGGCACGGTCGATGTCCTCGCTGCCATCCACGCCATCGACGTTTCCGGCGACGAGTTCGCGTTCCTCGGTTACGACCGCGACGAACCGACGCCACTCCGTCGGCACGTCGGCGAGCACTACGACTACTACCGTTGGGTGGCGCGGGAGCGGCGCTGCCCGCTGATCGAGCGAGGTTTCGCCTGGCTGGAGGAGCACTGGCCTGCGGAGGAGGGCCCTGCGGTGCTCAGCTGGGGCGACGCGAGGATCGGCAACATCATCTACCGCGAGTTCCGCCCGGTCGGGGTGCTCGACTGGGAGATGGCGGCGCTCGGCCCGAGAGAGCTCGATCTGGGCTGGCTGCTCTATCACCATCGATTCTTCGAGGACCTCGCCGCGATGACCGGTCTGGCCGGGTTGCCCGGTTTCTTGCGTCCTGGCGACGTGACGGCGGCCTACCAGGTCGCGGCCGGCTACGAGGTGCGGGACCTGGACTTCTTCCTCACCTACGCGGCGCTGCGCAACGCGATCGTGATGGCGCGGATTGCCCAGCGGCAGATCGTGCTCGGGGAGCGCGAGCTGCCCGACGACCCCGATGACGTGCTCTACGACCGGGGCTCGCTGGAAGCCCTGCTCGACGGATCGTACTGGGAGCGGATCGTGGCAGATGGAAAGTAGAACCTGTTCCTGTTCTGGATCGTTGTACTGGTAACACCCAGCCGATGAGGAGGTGTCGCGGTGATTCGGGCGACGGTGACTCGCGCGAGACGTGGCCGCCTGCGCGCGAGGGCAGGCGGCAGGATGGCCGCCGCGGTCGCCTCAGTCGGACTGCTGCTGACCGCCCTGCCGCCCGGCGCGGCCGCCTCGGTCGATCCCGCCGGCGGCTGCCCGGTCGTCGGTACCGCGGTCGGTGTCCAGGTCACGGTGAGCGCGAGCGACAACCTGCTGCTCGCCGCGCCGACCGGGGCCGGGGTGCCGGCCGCGCAGGCCTGTGTGGACTACGCCGTCCGGGACTCGCTGGCGTTCGCCAGCAGCCCGTACCCGGGTGAGACGGTGCTCGCCGGGCCCGGACTGCTCGGTCAGCGGATCGGCCAGGAGGTGCCTGGCTATCCGGCGTACGCGTCGTCCCGGCATCCGGCGCGCGAGTCCGGCGAGGCCGACGGCCCCGGTTACGATCTGCGGGCCAGTAGTGACGAGACGTCCAGTGCCGCACGGGCACACTCCGGCGGCGCGCCCGATGACGCCGAGGGTTCCGGCGACACGCTCTCCGTCGCCGAGGCCACCGTCGACCCCGGCGCGCGCTCGGCCGCCGCCACCGCGAGCAGCGACACCCAGCCGATGACGATCAACGACGTGCTGACGCTGGGCCAGGTGCACAGCACCGCCACCGCCGAGCTCAGCGGCGACGGCACGCTGCGCAGGGACTCGGACCTGCGGATCGGCAGGACGACGGTCGCGGGCACCGAGGTCGTCATCACGCCCAAGGGTGTGCGGGCGGCAGACCAGACGGCAGGCCTTCCCGAGCAGCGCCCGGCCGACGCGCTGGCGGAGGCCGGAATCGACGTCGAGTACCTCGCGGCGGAGCAGACCGAGGACGGCGTGCTGTCCGCGGGTGTCCAGATCATCGCCGAGCTCACCGACTCCGGCTCGGGGGCGACCTACACCGTCACGTACACGGTCGGTCGCGCCTTCGCGGGCGTGGCGCCGGTCAGGGATGACTCGTTCTCCGGCGCCGGGCTGGACGCCCTGCCCCCGCCGATGGTCGATGCGGCGCCACCGGCGCAGGGCGGCACGCAGGCAGGCGGGTCGCCGCCGGGGCCGAGCCCGGCGGCGGCTCCCGCGCCAGAACCCGAGCAGGCGCCGGAGCCCGCGGCGGCGCCCGACGCCGAACCACCCACTACCCAGGCGGTGCGCCAGGCGGGCAGCCCGATTCCGATGGGCGTCGGCGCGCTGTACCTGACGATCGTGCTGGGCGCGCTGGCCATGGTCGTCAGCGCCACCATGCTGCGGCTGTTGGGAGTGAAGACACGATGGACCTCATGACCAGGGCGCGCAGCCAGGCCGACCGGCTGCTCGCCACCGCGACACTGCTCGCCGGGGTGCTTGTGCTGATCGCAGGCTGGCTCGGGGTCAGCGGCACGCCGTACCCCGCCGAGCAGCTGCCATACCTCATCAGCGGCGGCATCGGGGCGCTCTTCCTGCTCGGCGTGTCCGCCACGCTGTGGCTGTCCGCCGACCTGCGCGACGAGTGGCGCAAGCTGGACCGCATCGAGCGGGCGATCCGCGAGACCGCATGGCAGGACAGCCGGAACGACGCCGAGCCGTACGTGCCACCCGGCCGCTCGTCCGGCGCCGTGCCGGACGCCAAGGACGTCGCCGACGCTCCGGACGCCGAGGCGCCCACCGCGCGGCTCGAGCTGCAGAACGGTGACCGGGAGCCGAGCCCGGTGCAGGCAGGGGACCGGCGATGACGGCAAGTCCCCAGGCCTGGCAGTCGTGGCAGTCACGGCAGGCGGGGCCGTGGCGCGACGCCGACCTCATCTCGGTGTGCCTCACCGCGCTGATCGGTGTTGTCATGATCGTGGCGGCCTGGTTCGGTGCGGCGGGCGCCACCTCACTGACCCAACAGGCCGCGTGGGCGACCCTCGCCGTCGGCGGCCTCGTGGTGTCCGGCGTCGGCCTGAGCCTGGTGGCTGCTGCGGCTGCGCCGCGCGATCGGACAGCGCAGGGTCGGCCTGGTCTCGCTCGACCCGCAGGCGGCGCCGGAGCCCGCGCCTGCACCTCGGCGGCACGACACCGCGTCGCTGCCGCTGGTGCGCGCCGACGGCATGCGCAAGGTGCACGACCCCGGCTGCCCGCTGGTGGCAGGCAAGGACGTCGAGCCTGCCGCGCTCGGTGACGGCGAACCCTGCGCGGTGTGTCAGCCATGAACGAGCTGCTGCCCTTCGTCATCATCGGGATCACCACCGGGTCGGTGTACGGGCTGGCGGCCATGGGCCTCGTGCTGACGTACAAGACGTCCGGCATCTTCAACTTCGCGCACGGCTCCATCGCCGCGCTCGCCGCGTACGCCTTCTACGACCTGAATGTGCTGCGCGGCCTGCCGTGGCCGGTCGCGGTGGCGCTCGTCGTCGGGGTGTTGCCGCCGCTGCTGGCGCTGGTGCTGGAACGGATCGCCACCCGGCTCGCGGACGCATCGGTGACCATGAAGATCGTCGCGACCGTGGGGTTGCAACTGGCCATCACCAGCGCGCTGCTCGCGCACTACGGCGGTCAGAGCCTGCCGTTCCCCGCATTCCTGCCGGTCGACACCGTCTCGCTGCTCGGCATCGAGGTCGGGATCGACCAGCTCGTCTCCACCGGCATCGCGGCGACCGGTGCGCTGGCGTTCTACCTGTTCTTCCGGCGCTCCCGGCTCGGGGTCAGGATGCGGGCCGTCGTGGACGACCCCGACCTGCTGTCGCTGTCCGGTACCGGCCCGGTCGCGGTGCGCCGCGCGGCCTGGCTGATCGGCACCTGGTTCGCCGCGATCTCCGGGCTGCTGCTCGCGCCGCAGATCGGGCTGGACGCGCTGCTGCTGACGCTGCTCGTGGTGCAGGCCTACGGCGCGGCAGCGGTGGGATTGTTCCGCAACCTGCCTGCCACCTACGCCGGTGGGCTACTGATCGGGCTGCTCACCGCGCTGGCGACGAAGTTCGTCGTCGGCTCGGAGATGCTGGCAGGGCTGCCGCCCGCTATCCCGTTCCTCGTGTTGTTCGTGGTGCTGCTCGTGGCAGGCAAACGACGTCTGGTCGAGGTCGGCGGCCAGCTGCGGGCGCCCGTGTCGTCGCCGCTGCTCACCCCTGGCACCACCCGGGTCGTCGTGCTGGTCACGCTCGCCGTCGCGGTGGTGATACCGCTGCTGGTGGGCGCGAAGCTGCCGGTGTACTCGAACGCGCTGGTGTTCGTGCTGATCTTCGCTTCGCTGCACCTGCTGGTGCACACCTCGGGGCAGGCATCGCTCGCGCACGCCGGACTGGTGGCCGTCGGGGCGGCGGCGTTCTCCCATCTCGCCGTCGGCGCCGGACTGCCGTGGCTTGTCGCGGTGCTGCTCGCCGGGGCGATCGCGGTGCCGGTCGGCATGCTGGTCGCGGTGCCCGCGATCCGGCTGTCCGGGCTGTTCCTCGCGCTCGGCACCTTCGGGTTCGGGCTGTTGCTTGAGCGGGTGGCCTACCGCACCGATGTCATGTTCGGCACGACGAGCACGCTGGAGGCCACCCGGCCCGCCGGGTTCGCCTCCGACACGGCGTTCTACTACGTGCTGCTTGGCTTCGCGGTCGCGGGCGGGCTGGTGGTGGCCGCGGTCAACCGCAGCAGGCTCGGCAGGCTGCTGCGCGCGATGGCCGACTCGCCCACCACGCTGACCACCCTCGGGCTCGGCGTGAACGTCACCAGGGTCACGGTGTTCGCGATCTCGGCGTTCCTGGCCGGGGTGGCGGGTTCGCTGTACGCATCGCAGAGCCTGTCGGCCACCGGGACGCCGTTCACGGCGTACAACTCGCTGGTCTGGCTCGCGGTGCTGGTGCTGTTCGCGATGGCGCGCTCGGCGGCGCCGGTGCTCGCCGCGTTGTTCGTCGCGGTCGCGCCCGCCTACGGTGGCGGCGAGGCGATGGTCGACTGGATGCCGGTGTTCTTCGGTCTCGGCGCACTGCTTGTCGCGCTGCACCAGGCCGGTGCGCGGCCGTCCGGCGAAGCGCAGGCCGCCGATGCGCTGAAGGCCGGTTCGCGGTCGGATGAGCGGGTCGGCGGGGGCAGCGCCGCTGCCGAACGGCTCGCCGAGGTCGCGGCGACCGCATTGGTCAACGCCACAAGGAACGGTTCCGGTGCGCCCCACGGCGCGCGGCTGCGGATCGGAGCGCCGCGATGAGCGCCGGGCTGCTGGTCGACGGGCTGACCATCCGCTTCGGCGGGTTGACCGCCGTCGATGGGGTGACGCTTGCTGCGCCGCAGGGCAGGGTGACCGGGCTGATCGGCCCGAACGGCGCAGGCAAGACCACGACGTTCAACGCCTGCTCCGGGCTGTTGCGGCCGTCTGCGGGCACGGTGAGCCTGTTCGGCCAGGACGTCACCGCCGCGTCCGCCGCCGCACGGGCGCGGCGCGGGCTCGGCCGCACCTTCCAGCGCATGGACCTGTTCGATTCACTGACGGTTGAGCAGAACATCGCGCTCGGCCTCAAGGCACGGCTCGCGCGCGGGCATCCGATCAAGCAGCTGGTCAGCTCGCGGGCCGACCGCAAGGCGGTGCGCGCGGCAACCGAGGAGGCGCTCGAACTGTGCGAGCTCGGCAAGCTGCGCAGGGAACCTGCGGGCGCATTGTCAACGGGGCAACGGCGCCGGGTGGATCTCGGCCGGGTGCTGGCTGGCGGGTTCTCGATGCTGCTGCTCGACGAGCCGTCGTCCGGATTGGACACCGCGGAGACGGTCCGGTTCGGACAGCTCGTCAGCAGGGTGGTCGATGAGCGGGACTGCGGGGTGTTGCTCGTCGAGCACGACATGGCGCTGGTGGTGGCGATCTGCGACTACCTCTACGTGCTCGACTTCGGCGAGCTGATCTTCGAGGGCACGCCGGACGAGGTGCGCGGCAGCGAGGTCGTCCGCGCGGCGTACCTGGGATCGGAGGCGGCATAAATGGTGGTGGTCGCATGCTCGAGCTGACCGATGTTTCCGCTGGCTACGGTGAGACCGCGGTGCTCGCTGACGTCTCGCTGTGGGTTCCGCCGCAGTCCGTGGTGGCGCTGCTCGGGGCGAACGGCGCCGGCAAGACCACGCTGCTGCGGGTGGCGTCCGGACTGCTGAAGCCGTCGGCGGGGCGGATGTCGCTCGACGGCGCCGACGTCACCGGCACGGCGCCGCACGTGCTCGCGAGCCGGGGCGCGTGCCACGTGCCGGAGGGGCGCGGCATCTTCCCGACTCTGACCGTGCGCGACAACCTGATCGTCCAGGCCGGTGACGGTGACGCGGACGACGCCGTCGAGCGGGCGGTGTCGGCGTTCCCGATCCTCGGCACGAAGCTCGGCCAGCTCGCCGGGTCGTTGTCCGGCGGGCAGCAGCAGATGCTGTCGCTGAGCCGTGCCTACGTCACCGACCCGGCATACGTGCTGCTGGACGAGGTGTCGATGGGGCTGGCGCCGGTCGTGGTCGACGAGATCTTCGAGTCGCTGGCCACGCTCGCCGCGCAGGGCTGTGCGCTGCTGCTGGTCGAGCAGTACGTCGCCAGGGCGCTGGAACTCGCCGACTACGTCTATTTGCTCGCGCGTGGGCGCGTCGAGTTCGCGGGGGAACCGGGTGAACTCGACGCCGAACGGCTGATGGCCCGCTACATGGGAGGCGCCCATGCCTGACCGGTGCCGACATCTGACCCGGACATGCCGGATTGGCATCTACCGATACAGCAGGAGGACACCGTGAGGATCTGGACACGCAGCCGCGTCCTGGTGGCGCTGTTCGCGGTGACCGCATTCGTCGTCGCGGCCTGCGGGACGCGCGTCGACCACGACAGTATCGTGCGTGCGGCGGACACCGGCGCCGGACCGGGGGCATCGGAGGTCGCGCCCGGCGAGCCCGGTTCAGCAGGCGACGTTCCCGGGGCAACGGATGAGCCCGGTACCGGCCATGCGGCGGGCCAGACGGCCCACGCCGCGAGGGGCAGTGGTACGGCGGGAGAGCGAGGCGGCACCGCGGGCAATGCGGGAGCGGCCGATGGCGAGTCCGGCGGCCAGGGTGGTGGCACGAGCGGTGATCCCATCGTCGTCGGTTCCGTCGGCGCGTACCCCGGGCCGGGCGGTGCGGCGCTGGCGCAGGGCGCGCGGGCGTTGCAGGCGTGGGGCGCGCACGTGAACGCGAACGGCGGCATCGACGGCCGCCCGGTCAAGGTCGTCGTGATGGACGACGGCGGTGACGCGGCGAAGGCGCGCAGCCTGATGAAGGAGCTGGTCGAGGAGTACAACGCGGTGGCGGTGGTCGCCGCGATGACCGTTGTGGAGACGTTGAACTCATGGAAGGGCTACGTCCACGAGAAGAAGGTCCCCGTCGTGGGTGGCACGTGTGGCCCGGAATGGGTCAAGGCGCCGATGTTGTTCCGGCAGTGTTCGTCATCGGCCAACCAGATCTACGGCACGGCGCTCGTGGGCGCGAAGCACGGCGACGGTCCGAAGTTCGGCGGGTTGTTCTGTAGCGAGACGCAGTCGTGCACCTACGTCGAGGAGCAGCTGTTCGACAAGGGCGGCGCCAAGCGTGCCGGGCTCGACCCGGTCTATCGGGCGCGGATCTCGGTGTTCCAGGCCGACTTCACCGCGGAGTGCATCCAGGCGCGTAATGCCGGCGTCGAGTTGTTCATGGTGATCGGCGATCCGAACACGGTCGAGCGGGTCTCGTCATCGTGCCGCAGGCAGAACTTCAACCCGCAGTACCTCCAGATGTCGAGCACGATGCGGCCGCAGTTCGCGAGCAACCCGTCGTTCGAGAACGGGCTGGTCAGCATGTCGGTGTTCCCGTTCGCGGGGTTGCGCACTCCGGCGTTCGAGGAGTTCGACGCGGCGTGGCAGCGCTTCGGCGACGGCAACGACCCCGGCCCTGCGGCCGCGCAGGCCTGGTCCTCGGCGAAGCTGTTCGAGCGGGCCGCCAGTTCTGCGGGCTCCGAGATCAGCAGGTCGAGCATCACCACGCAGCTGCGCAAGCTGCGGGACGAGCGGCTCGGTGGGTTGACGGTGCCGCTGAACTACGACGCCAGCGGTGTCAGCGACGTCCCGTGCACCTATTTCATGCGGATCGCTGGCGGCAAGTGGACCGCGCCAGAAGGCGACGACCTCACCTGCTGGTGACGGAGGATTTCGCTGCCCCAGCCACTGCCCCAGCCACTGCCCCAGCCACTGCCCCAGCCATCATCCGAGTACGGGGACGTGCTCGCCGACGCCTGACCGGCGGTCAGCCAGCGACCTTCGACAGCGCGGCGTCAAGGATCTCCAGTCCGAGATCCAGCTCGCTGTCGCTGACGGTGAGCGGTGGCGCGATCCGGAAGATGCCGCCCATGCCCGGAAGCTGCACGATGTTCATGTGCAGCCCCAGATCGAGGCATGCGTTGGTGACCGCGGCACCCAGCTCGTCGGAGCTGCGCTTGGTGGCCCGGTCGGTCACCAGCTCGATGCCCTGCAGCAGGCCGCGCCCACGGACGTCGCCGACTGACTCGTGTCGCGACTGGAGCTCAAGCAGGCCATCACGGAGCCGGGTTCCCTGCCGGGCGACCGCCGCGTCCATGCGGTCACGAGTCAGCACGTCCATCACGGTGACGCCGACGGCGGCTGGCAGCGGGTCGGACACGTGCGTTGTGAGGAACAGGTAGCCGAGCTCGTGTGCACGTTCCTCGATCTCGGCACTTGTGACGACCGCGGCCAGCGGCAGCCCGGCGCCGAGCGTCTTCGACAGCGTGATGAAGTCGGGCACAACGCCGTCGCGCTGGAAGGCGAACCAGTCGCCGGTGCGGCACAGCCCGGTTTGCGCCTCGTCGAGGATCAGCAGCATGCCGCGTTCGGTGCACTTGTCCTGCAGTGCCCGGAGGTACCCGGGCGGTAGATCGATGACGCCACCCGAGCTGAGAATCGGTTCGACAATGCACGCCGCGAGGCTGCCGACGGACTGGGCGTCGACGAGGTCGAAGGCGTCATCGAGCTCGGCCCGCCAATCCACCTTGCCGCCGAACCGTGGCCGGTAGGCGTACGGCGCGGGGATCGCGATGTTGCCTGGGGCGACCGGGCCGTACCCGCGCCTGCCTGTGCTGTAGGTCGCGGCCACGGCCGCGTGGGTCATGCCGTGCCATGATCGGCTGAAACTGACCACCTCGTGCTTTCCCGTGACGAGCTTCGCCATCCGGATCGCGGCCTCGTTCGCTTCCGCACCGGTGGTCAGCAGCAGCACCTTGCGCAGGGGTTCGGGCAACGCTCGCGCCAGTCTGCGGGCCAGCTCGATGACCGGCGGGCTGAGCATGCCGCTGAACAGGTGATCGAGCTGTGCGACCTGGTCTCGCACGGTGGCCACGATCTCCGGGTGCGAGTGCCCGAGGATCGCGCTCATCTGCCCGGACGTGAAGTCCAGGATCGCGCGGTCGCTGTCGTCGTAGACGTAGGATCCTTCGGCGCGGGAGATGACCGCCCGGGTGAACCTGGGGCCGTACCGGACCAGGTAGGAGTCCACGTCCGCCCAGAACTGCTCCTGCGAGGTCATCCGTCCACCGTACTTATCCCGCCATCAGCTCCGCGCAGCGTTCGCCGATCATCATCGCTGGCGCGTTGGTGTTGCCGCCGGTCACGGCGGGCATGATCGAGGCGTCGGCGACGCGCAGGCCCTCGATGCCGCGTACCCGCAACTGCGGGTCAACGACGGCGCGCTCGTCGGTGCCCATCCGGCAGGTGCCGACCGGGTGGTACACGCTGTGGATGCGGTTCGGCAGCTCCCTGCGCAGCGCCGTTTCGTCGCGGAACGCCTCGCCGGGGCTGAACTCGCCGCGCACGTCGTCCGCGATGAGCTTGTCCGCCATGATCTCCCGCGTGAGCTGGATGGCCTCGATCAGCAGGTCCGCGTCGGCGGGCTCGGCGAGGTAGGCCGGGTCGATCAGTGGCGCCGCCGTCGGATCGGCCGAGGCCAGCCGCAGCTCGCCCCTGCTCTGCGGGTAGATCAACGTCGGCAGCACGGTCAGTGCGGGCCGCTTGTCCGGCCGGTGGATCACCGGCGCGTCCTGGTTCGGCACCGGATACGACCACGGCAGTGTGTGGAACTGGATGTCCGGCCGGTCGCTCGCCTGCGAGGACCGCACGAATCCCACCGCCTCGAACACGGTGCGGCCGAACCACGAGCCGCCCCGCACCGTCTCGGCCAGCACCCCGGAGGCGAAGTGCAGCGCCGTACCCCGGTGCACCGCGGCGGGCATCAGGAATGTCATCGGCACGAACAGGTGGTCGTGCAGGTTCTTGCCCACCGGCAGGTCCGCGCGCATCGTGATCCCGTGGTCGCGCAGCTCCCCGGCAGGCCCGATGCCGGACAGCAACAGCAGATGCGGCGACCCGAACACTCCGGCCGCCAGCACGACCTCCTGCGCGGCGGTGATCACCCGCGTGCCGGACTTCTCCACGATCTCGACACCGGTCACGCGGTCGCCGCTGAACATCAGCCGGGTGACCTGAGCCTTCGTCAGCACCCGCAAGTTCGGGTTGCCGCTGAGATACCCGCGCGAGGAACTGTAGCGCAGCCCGTTCGCGGCGCTCTCCTGGAAGATGCTGACGCCTTCCTGCTCGGCGCCGTTGTAGTCGTCGAGCTTCGGCACGCCCACGGTGTCGCTCAGCGACTCGATGAACGCCGACGACGCGTTCGTCAGGTCACGCTGCCGAGTGACCTTGATCGGCCCGCCCGCACCACGCACCTCGCTCGCGCCGCCTTCCCAGTCCTCCATCCGCTTGAAGCACGGCAGGACGTCGTCGTAGCTCCAGCCGTCGCAACCCTCGGCCGCCCAGCCGTCGTAGTCCGCGCGGTTGCCGCGCACGAACAGCATCCCGTTCACCGAGCTGGACCCGCCCAGCACCTTGCCGCGCGTCGACGGGATCTCGCGCTCCAGCGCGTGCTTCTGCGGCACCGTCGAGAAGCCCCAGTCGAACCGCTTCTTGAGCTGCGGGACGCTGTGCATCGGCGCGATCATGCCCGGCACCCGCACGAACCGGCTCTTGTCCGGCCCGCCCGCCTCGATGAGCACCACGCTCGCGCCGTGCTCCGCCAGCCTGCTCGCCACCGCGCAGCCCGCGCTACCTGCGCCGACGACGACGTAGTCCGCTTCCGTCATGGTTACCTCGTTCTGTTCGGGCCGCCGTGCGGCGTTGTTTCGGTTCATGCCTCTTCCGCGGCCAGCAGCGAACCGAGCGTACGCAGCTGTGACGTCGCGCCGCCGAGCGTGAACTCGGCGCGTTTGGCCGCCGCGAAGTAGCGGTGCAGCGGCGCGTCGGTGTCGATGCCGACGCCGCCGTGCAGGTGCACCGCCGTATGCGCGACGCGGTGTCCGGCCTCGGCGGCCCAGAACTTCGCCGTCGCGACCTGCTCCTCGGCGGGCAACCCCTCGGCGAGCTGCCACGCCGCCTGCCACAGCGTCAGCCGCACCGCCTCGACGTCGATGTAGGCGTCCGCCAGCCGCTGCCGCACCGCCTGGAACGACCCGATCGGCTTGTCGAACTGCTCCCGCTGCCGCGCGTACTCGCCGGTCAGCTCCAGCGCCCGTTCCACGATGCCGAGCTGCAACGCGCACAGCCCGACAATCGCGTGTTGCCTGGTCAACGTCGCCGCGCCCGGTTCGCTGAGAACGTCGTCAGGTGCGACCGCGACGTCGTGCAGCTCGACCAGCGCCGCGTCGTCGCCGTCCACGGTGCGCTGCGGCGACACCGTGACGCCCGGCGCGTCCGCCGGGACGACGACCAGCGCCCCGCCGTCGTCGTCCGCCACCTCGCAGAGGAACGCCGCCGCGTGCGCGCCGTCGAGTACCGCCGTCTGCGTGCCGCTGACCAGCCAGCCGTCGCCGGGAGGGCGAGCCGAAGGTGGCCTTGGGTACATATTGCGAGCCGAAGGCCCCCTTCGGCTCGCCTGCTGCGCGGTGAACGGCGCGGGCGCGCCCTCATCGGCCAGCGCCACCGCCAGGGTGGCGTCGCCGCGGCTGACGGGGAGGATCCAGCGCTCGATGTGGGCGGGTGTGCCGAACCGCGCCAACGCCGACGCCGCGACGATGCTGCTGAGGTACGGTACTGGCGCGGTGGTCCTGCCGATCTCGATCAGCAGGCTGGCCTGTTCGAGCACGTCGAACCCGCCGCCACCGGTCTCGGCGGGCAGAGCGGCGTCCACGAGCCCCGCCTTGGCCATCGACCGCCACAGCTCGCGGTCGAACCCGCCGAGGTCGCGGTCGGGGTGCTGCTCGGCCCAGTCGGTGAGGATGCGCCGGGCGAGCCCGGCGAGGTCGTGTTGTGCTTCGGTGAGACTGAAGTCCATGAGTGTCCTTTACGGGGGATTCCTTACCGGGAGACGGGCTGGCCGAGGGCGGTCGCCGCGATGATGTCGCGCTGCACCTCGTTGGTGCCGCCGCCGAACGTGAGGATCAGCGACGAGCGGTGCAGCCGCTCGATGCGGCCGCGCAGCGGCGCGCCGGGCGAGCCTTCTCGGACCACGCCGCCGGTGCCGAGCACCTCCATCAGCAGCCGGTAGCCCTCGGTGGCGAACTCGGTGCCGAACACCTTGGTCGCGGACGCCTCCGCTGGTGCCAGGTCGCCGGTGTCGGCGGCCCAGGCGATCCGCCAGTTGCGCAGCTTCAGGTACTCCGTGTTGGCGTGCACGCGGGCCAGGTGCGTCCGCACCCACTCGGCGTCGATGACGCGGGAGCCGTCCGGCTGTTTGGTGCGTTGCGCCCACTCCCGCACCTGCCGCAACGACTCCTGCAACGGCGCGGCCGACGTGAGCGCGACGCGCTCGTGGTTGAGCTGGTTGGTGATGAGCGGCCAGCCCTTGTGCTCCTGGCCGACCAACGCCGACGTCGGCAGCCGGACGTCGGAGTAGTAGGTGGCGCTGGTGCCCGGCCCGGCGACGGTGTGCACTTTGGTCCAGGAGAACCCGTAGGCGTCGGTGGGCACGATCAGAATGGACAGTCCCTTGTGCTTGGTCGCATCGGGATCGGTGCGCGCGGCCAGCCAGACGTAGTCGGCGTACTCGATGAGGCTGGTCCACATCTTCTGTCCATTCACGACGTATCCCTCGTCGTCGCGCACGGCCTTGGTGCGGAGCGAGGCGAGGTCGGTGCCCGCTTCCGGCTCGGAGTAGCCGATCGAGAAGTGCAGCTCGCCGCGCGCGATCCGCGGCAGGTAGAACGACTTCTGCTCGTCGGTGCCGTACCGCATGATGGTCGGCCCGATGGTGTTCAGCGTCAGGAACGGCACCGGCACCCCGGCGACCGCCGCCTCGTCGGTGAAGATGAGCTGGTCCAGCATCGGCCGCGCCTGGCCGCCGTACTCCTCCGGCCAGCCGATCGCGAGCCAGCCGTCCGCGCCGAGTTGCCGGACGATCTCCTTGTACGCCGTGCCGTCGCCGTACTCGCCACCCGACGTCTTGAGCCCGTCGCGTCGCTCGGGGGTCATCAGCTTCGCGAAGTAGTCACGGAGCTGCTCACGCAGCCGCTGCTGCCCTTCGGTGAAGCTGATCCTCATGTGACTGGCCCTCCGCGCGGTTCCTTGTGAAAAACGAGAACACGTTCTAGTATAGCCAAGAACACGTTCTAGATGGAATCCCTGGCGGGCGATGAATGGCCCGGCTCAGGAAAAGACACTGCATACGAAGGTGTGTGACAGCTCAGTGCGGACATCCAGTGGTGCGGGGAGGCTCGACGGCCGCGTCGCGATCGTGACCGGCGCGGGCGCCGGGCTCGGCAGGGCCGAGGCGCTGGCGTTGGCGCAGGAAGGTGCCAGCGTCGTCGTCAACGACATCAGTGACGCCGCTGCCGGGGTCGTCGACGAGATCGAGGCCATGGGCGGCAAGGCGGCCCTGGTCACCGGCGACGTCGGGGAACGCGCCACCGCCGACGCGCTGCTGAACACCGCCGTCGAACAATTCGGCGGGCTAGACGTGCTGGTCAACAACGCCGGGCTGGTGCGCGACCGCATGCTGTTCTCGATGAGCGACGAGGAGTGGGACGACGTCATCCACGTGCACCTGCGCGGTCACTTCCTGCTCTCCCGCAACGCCGCCGCGTACTGGCGGGACAAGTCCAAGGCCGAGGGCGCGCCGGTCTACGGCAGCGTCATCAACACCGCCTCCGAGGCGTTCCTGTTCGGCGCCGCCGCGCAGCCCAACTACGCCGCCGCGAAGGGCGGGATCGCGGCGCTGACCGTGGCCACCGCGCGCGGGACGTCGCGCTACGGCGTGCGCGCCAACGTCATCTGCCCGCGCGCCCGCACCGCCATGACGGAGGACGTCTTCGGGCCAGCGCCCGAGACCGGAGTCGATCCGCTCTCCGTCGACCACGTCGCGCCGCTGGTCGCGTTCCTCGCCTCGCCCGACGCCGCACACATCACCGGCCAGGTCTTCGTCGTCCACAGCGGGATGGTGGCGCTGCTCGCACCGCCGACCGTGCGGCAGCGCTTCGACACGCAGGGTGAGCGCTGGAGCGTCGCGGAGCTGGCGAGGTCCGTTGGCGGCTACTTCACCACGCAGGGTGAAGATGACGGCTTCGCGGCCACCGAGCTGATGTCGCTGCCGTGATCCGCGGCGCACTGCATCGTTGTATCGACATATTCAGTGAGGAGAGAAGCAGATCATGGGCCGATTGGCTGGCAAAGTCGCACTCATCACCGGGGCGGCCAGGGGGCAGGGCGCCGAAGCGGCGCGGCGCTTCGTCGAGGAGGGCGCGAAGGTCGTCATCGCCGACACCCTCGACACGGAGGGTAAGCAGCTCGCGGACGAGCTGGGCGACGCGGCCCGGTACCAACGGCTCGACGTCACCGATGAGGCGGAATGGCAGGCGGCCGTCGAGCGCACCACCGCCGAGTTCGGCATGCTCAACGTCTTGGTGAACAACGCGGGCGTGCTGCACTTCGCGAAGCTCGAGGACACGACGCTGGACGACTACCAGCGTGTCATCGGGGTCAACCAAATCGGAACATTTCTCGGGTTACGCTCGGCCATCGCACCCATGCGAGCGGCCGGAGGTGGCTCGATCGTGAACGTCTCGTCGGTGGAGGGCATCGCCGGCCTGCCCTACGTCATGGCCTACACCGCCAGCAAGTTCGCGATCCGGGGCATGACCAAGTCCGCCGCGCTGGAAGTGGGCGAGTACGGCATCCGGGTCAACTCGGTGCACCCCGGCATGATCGACACCAAGATGGTGCACGACGCGGTCGGCGGGGAAGACGTCGACACGAGCTGGATCGGCAAGCGGGTCGCGCTCGGCAGACTCGGCCAGGCGGGCGAGATCGCCGAGGTCGTCCTGTTCCTGGCCAGCGACGAGGCGTCGTACTGCACTGGCGCCGAGTTCGTCGCGGACGGCGGCGCGACCGCGACCCACGCCCTGAAGGTGTAGCCATGCCCACGGCGCAGGGAGGTGATCGATGACTCAGCGGTCCGCTGGTGTCACGATCCCTGGCGCCGGGGCGTTCGAGCAGGTCGGCCGGATGACCACGCTCGCGTGGCAGGTGGTGCGCGCCATCCCGCGCAGGCCGTTCCAACTGCGGGAGTACATCGAGCAGAGCTGGTTCTTCGCCAGCGTGACCATCCTGCCGACCGCGCTGGTCGCCATCCCGTTCGGCGCGGTCATCGCGCTGCAACTCGGCTCGCTGACGCAGCAGATCGGCGCGCAGTCGTTCACCGGAGCGGCGAGCGCGCTCGCGCTGGTGCAGCAGGCCAGCCCGCTGATCACCGCGCTGCTGGTGGCGGGCGCGGGCGGCAGCGCGGTGTGCGCCGATATCGGCGCGCGGCAGATCCGCGAGGAGATCGACGCCATGCGCGTGCTCGGCGTCAACCCCATCCAACGCCTGATCGTGCCGAGGGTCCTGGCCGCGATGACCGTCGCGGTGCTGCTGAACGGCCTGGTCAGCGTCGTCGGCGTGCTCGGCGGCTACTTCTTCAACGTCGTCATGCAGGGCGGCACGCCCGGCGCGTACCTGGCCAGCTTCAACGCGCTCGCGCAGCTGCCCGACCTGTGGGTCAGCGAGTTCAAGGCGGTGTTGTACGGCTTCGTCGCTGGCATCGTCGCCGCGTACCGGGGGCTGAACCCGGCGGGCGGCCCCAAGGGCGTCGGCGACGCCGTCAACCAGGCCGTCGTCATCTCGTTCCTGCTGCTGTTCCTGATCAACGTCGTGATCACGGCGATCTACCTGCAAGTCGTCCCCCCGAAGGCGATGTGACATGGCGCTGAAGGAGGCAGTAAAGGAGGCACGGCGCGAGGAATGGTCCGAGCTGGGTGACCGTACGCTCGACTACCTCGCCCGGCCTGGCCAGGTGTTCGAGGGCTTCGGGGAACAGCTCGCGTTCTTCCTGCACACGCTGACCACGGTGCCGAGGACCATCCGCCGCTACAGCAGGGAGACGTTGCGGCTGCTGACCGAGGTCTGCTTCGGCACGGGGGCGCTGGCGATCATCGGCGGCACGCTCGGCGTGATGATCGGCATGACGCTGTTCACCGGTCTCATCGGCGGCCTGCAGGGCTACTCCTCGCTGAACCAGCTCGGGACCGCGGCCTTGACCGGGTTCATCTCGGCCTACTTCAATACCCGCGAGGTCGCGCCGCTGTCGGCGGGGCTTGCGCTGTCGGCGACCGTTGGCTGCGGCTTCACCGCGCAGCTCGGCGCGATGCGGATCTCAGACGAGATCGACGCGCTCGAGGTCATGGCGGTGCCCAGCCTGCCGTACCTGGTGACAACCAGGGTGCTCGCGGGGGTGGGGGCGGTGATCCCGCTCTACGCCGTCGGGCTGCTGTCGTCGTACCTTGCCTCGCGGCAGATCACCATCTGGGTCTACGGCCAGTCAGCAGGCACGTACGACCACTACTTCCTCATGTTCCTGCCGCCGCAGGACGTGGTCTACTCCTTCGTCAAAGTGATGATCTTCGCGCTGGTGGTGATCATGACGCACTGCTACTTCGGCTACACCGCGCGCGGCGGGCCTGCCGGGGTGGGCGTCGCGGTCGGCAAGGCAGTGCGGACGTCGATCGTGCTCATCGCGGTGCTCGACTTCTTCCTCAGCCTCGCGCTCTGGGGTTCGACGACGACGGTGAGGATCGCCGGATGACCCGCAGCCCGCACCGCGCCGCCGTGCTCCGTCGCCTCCGCTACCAGGCGCTCGGCCTGGTGTTCGTGCTGCTCGCTGCCGGGTTCATCGCCGGGACGATCGGCATCTACACGAAGGCGTTCACCGACGTCGCGATGGTGACGCTGCGGACGGAGTTCGCGGGCAACCAGATGCGCGAGGGCGCCGACGTCAAGATCAGGGGCATGCTCGTCGGCGAGGTGCGCTCGATCGCCTCCACCGGCGACGGCGCGAGCCTCGACCTGGCGCTCAAGCCCGAGCTGATCGACGTCATCCCCGCCGACGTCACCGCGCGGCTGCTGCCCAAGACGTTGTTCGGCGAACGCTACGTCGACCTGCGCCCGCCGGAGCGGCCCAGCCCCGCCAGCCTCGTCGCCGGGGACGTCATCAGCCAGGACCGCTCCCGCAACGCCATCGAGCTGGAGCGGGTGCTGGACGGGCTGCTGCCGCTGTTGCAGTCGGTCGAGCCGCAGAAGCTGTCCAGCTCGCTCAATGCCATCGCGACCGCGCTTGACGGCAGGGGCGAGAAGCTGGGCCAGACGCTGACGAGGGTGTCGAAGATGCTGGGCGAGTTCAATCCCAGCCTGCCGGACCTCAAGGCCGACATCGCCTCGTTCGCCGACGTCGCCCAGACCTACTCCGACGCGCTGCCGGACGCGCTCGACGCCGTCTCGTACCTGACGACGACCACGCGGACGCTGGCCGCCAAGCGGGACGGCCTGCGCTCGCTGTACGGGTCGGTGACCGGGGCGTCGGATGACCTCGGTGGGTTCCTTGCGGCCAACAAGGCGAACCTGATCCGGCTGACGGCGAGAACGCAGTCCACACTGGACGTCCTCGCCCGCTATGCCCCGCAGTATCCGTGCCTGATGCGGCAGTTCGCGATCCAGAAGGATAACGCCGAGATCGCCTTCGGCAAGGGCGCGGAGCATCCCGCGGTGAGCCGCGTCAAGATCGAGATGACGCAGAGCAGGGGCGCGTACCAGCCCGGCGTCGATGAACCTCGCTATAACGACGATCGCGGCCCGCGCTGCTACACGCCGATCGACCAGCCGGGCCACTTCCCGCAGTACCCGTCGGACGGCCCGATCGAGGACGGCTCGTCCAAGCCGCCAGCGGGATCGGCGCCCGGCAGCGGTAAGGCGGAGGACTACGAGGACTACCAGCGCTCCGGTGGCGGCGGGGGCACGACGTTCGGCGCGCCGGTCGCGGGTTCGCCCGCCGAGTCCGAGCTGCTGTCGCTGTTGTTCGCCGCCGAGCAGGGCGTCGAGCCCAGCCAGGTGCCTGGCTGGGGCGGGCTGCTCGTCGGCCCGCTGTACCGGGGGACGGAGGTGGCGCTGCGATGAGGGGGACACTGCCGTCGCTGTTGAAGCTGATCGCGTTCACCGTGGTCACCGTCGTGCTCACCGGGGTGCTCGCCGCGACGATCGCCAACACCAACTTCGGCGAGACGTCGGGCTACGCTGCCCGGTTCACCGACGTTTCCGGCCTCAAGACCGGCGACGACGTGCGGATATCCGGCGTCAAGGTCGGGCAGGTGCGCGCCATCGAGATAGGGGACGACGCGGTGGCCACGGTGCGCTTCGACGTCGGCGAGTCGCACCGCCTGCCGTCGACGACGACCGCGCAGGTCAAGTACCGCAACGTCATCGGGCAGCGCTACCTCGCGCTCGGCACCCACGTGCGCTCCGCCGAGCCGCTGCGCAAGGGCGACGTCATCGACGTCGACCGCACGACCCCGGCGCTGAACCTGACGGTGCTGTTCAACGGCTTCAAACCGCTGTTCACAGCGCTCGACCCGAAGCAGGTCAACCAGCTCTCCTACGAGATCATCCAGGTCTTCCAGGGCGAGGGCGGCACGATCAGCAGCCTGCTGCGCCACACCGCGTCGCTGACGACGACCATCGCGAACCGGGACAAGGTGATCGGGGAGGTCGTCGGCAACCTCAACGACGTCCTCGGCACCATCAACCACCGCGACGAGCAAGCCAAGGAACTGATCGACGCGATGCAGCAGCTGATCAGCGGGCTCGCGGAGAAACGCGAGCCGATTGGGGAGGCGACGCAGGCGCTCGGCGATCTCACCGGCAGCGTGTCCGGGCTTGTCGGCGACGTGCGGCAGCCGCTGCGCCAGGACGTGCGGGCGCTGAACGACCTGGCGGGGACGCTGTCCAAGGACGCCCCGGTGCTGGACGAGATCCTGCACCGGCTGCCGAGGAACCTGAAGAAGTACGTCCGGGTGCTCAGCTACGGCAGTTGGTACAACTACTACCTCTGCGACATCTCCGGCACGGTCGGCATCGGCTCGCTCAACGTGACCATTCCGGTGGTGCCGCTGCCCGCGACGCAGCGGCCGGAAAGGTGCGGGCCATGAGGGGCATGAGGACTGCTTGCAGGTCCGAATCATTGGACACCATGCTGGCCGACGGTGCGGCTCTGGCGCGGCGTGCCGCGCGCGATGAGGAGGCCGCATGAAGTCGCTTGGGGAACGGAACCGGGCCGCCGTCGGGGCGATCACCGTGTTGCTGCTGGTCACGTCGGTGCTGGCGGCGCTCAACGCCGACCGGTTGCCGCTCATCGGCGGTGGCACGACCTACGCCGCGTACTTCGCGGAGTCGGCGGGACTGGTGCCGGACAACGAGGTCCAGATCGCCGGGGTGCGCGCGGGCTCGGTCAGCTCCGTTGAGCTGGACGGCGCGCGGGTGCGGGTCGAGTTCCTGCTGGACGGCCCTGCCGAGGGCGAGCTGCCGCACCTCGGCACCGAGACCACCGCGTCCATCCAGATCAAGACGTTGCTCGGAGAGAAGTATGTCGCGCTGACCCCGCGCGGCGAGGGCACCCTCGACCCGGGCGAACCGATTCGATTGGAGCGCACCACGACGCCGTTCCAGCTCCAGGACGCCTTCAACCAGCTCGGCACCACGATGTCCGATGTGGACACCAAGCAGCTCGCGGACAGCTTCGACGTCATCACGGAAGCGTTGTCGGGCGCGCCGAAACACGTGCGCGGCGCGCTGGACGGGCTGTCGGCGTTGTCGCAGACGGTGGCCGAACGCGACGGCGAGCTCGCCCGGCTGCTGGACAACACGAACCGAGTGTCGAAGCTGGTCGCGGACCGCAACGACCGGCTGCGCAAGGTGATCCACGACGGCGGCGCGCTGCTCGGTGAGCTGCAGGCGCGCAAACAGGCGATCAGCAACCTGCTCGCGGGCACGCGAGAGGTCGCGAAGCAGCTGTCCGGTTTGGTGGCCGACAATCGGGCTCACCTCACGCCCGCGCTGCGCAAGCTCGACACCGTCACCGGCGTGCTCCAGTCCAATGTCGACAACATCGACCGCAGCCTGGAACTGCTCGCGCCGTTCACCAGGCTCGGCGCGAACGCCACCGGCAACGGCCGCTGGTTCGAGGGCTTCCTGTGCGGCCTGTTCCCGCCGACCATCACGACCAAGGGGCTGACGATCAACCCGCAAGGCTGCGAGCGGCCGGTGTCCGCGCCCGGCCAGGGGATCGGGGGCAACTGATGGCGATCACGACTCGTGCCGCACGCACCACCTACACCTGGGTCGCGCTGGCCGCCGTGGTCGTGCTGCTGCTCGCCGCCGCGCTGTGGACGGCCACCCGCGACGCCGGTGACACCCGCCTCACCGCGTACTTCGACCGCACCGCCGGGCTCTACCAGGACTCCGCGGTGCGGGTGCTCGGCGTCGAGGTCGGCGTGATCGAGCGAGTGGTGCCCGAGGGCGACCGGGTGCGCGTTGACTTCGCCGTTGACTCCGATGTGGACGTACCTGCCGACGCGGGCGCGGTGATCGTCGCGCCCAGCCTGGTCAGTGACCGCTACATCCAGCTGACGCCGGTGTATCGGGGCGGGCCGACCATGGCGTCCGGCACGGTGATCCCCCGCGAGCGCACCGCGTCGCCGGTGGAGCTGGACGAGCTGTTCGACAACCTCGACCAGCTGGCGACGACGCTCGGCCCGAAGGGCGCCAACTCCGGCGGCGCGCTCAGCGACGTGCTCGACCAGCTCGCGGCCACAATGGACGGCAACGGCAAGAACCTCAACGCCACCGTCACGCAGCTCGCGCGGCTGTCCGCGACGCTCAACGGCAGCAAGGGCGACCTGCACGGCACCATCAAGCACCTCGGCGAGTTCACCACCATGCTCGCGCGCAGCGACCGGCAGGTCGCGGACCTGTTCGACCGGGTGGCCGACGTCTCGCAGTTCATGGCGAGCGAGTCGGGGCAGGTGGACGCCGCACTGTCCACACTGGCCAGCGCGCTCACCGACGTTCGCGGTTTCGTCGAGAACAACCGGAAACTGCTCTCTTCCAATGTGGACAAGCTTGCCGGGGTGACGCGGGTGCTTGCCAAGCGGCGCGGTGAGCTCGCCGAGATCCTTGACGTCGCGCCGACCGGCATGAACAACTTCATCAACGCCTACGACGCCGCGTCCGGCACCATCGCCATCCGGGGCAACCTCAACGAGTTCACCTACCCGCCGGTGATGATGGTGTGCCGACTGCTGGCGGCAGGCACCCCGAAGGAGGTGCCCGACACGCTGTCGGACGTCTGCAAGGACCTCGCCCCGGTGCTCGACGGCACGCTCAAGCTGCCAAGCGTGGCGGAGGTGATGCACTCGCTGCAGAGCGGCGAGCTGCCGCCGTTGCCGCTGCCGGTGCTTGAGGCGATGCAGCGCACGTCGGGAGGTGGCTCATGACCTCGCTGCCGAAACGCGCCGCCGCCTGCGTCGCCGTGCTGCTGCTGGTGCTCACCGGCTGCGGGCCGGGTGGGTTCTCAGGGCTGTACAACGCGCCGCTGCCCGGTGGCGCGGACGTCGGGGACCACCCGTACCGCGTCACCGTGGAGTTGTCCGACGTGCTCGACCTGGTGCCGCAGGCCACGGTGAAGGTGAACGACGTCCAGGTCGGGCGGGTCCAGCGGGTGCGGCTTGCCGAGGACACCCGGTCGGCGCTGGTGGACATCGTCGTCAACGGCGACGTCGACCTGCCAGCCAACGCCGTCGCCGAGCTGCGGCAGACCAGCCTGCTCGGGGAGAAGTTCGTCGACCTCCGGCCGCCCGCCGACGCTGCGCCGACCGGCACGCTCGGCGACGGCGACGTCATCCCGCTCGCGCGCACCAGCAGGCACGCCGAGCTGGAGGAGATCTTCGGCGCGCTGTCGTTGCTGCTCAACGGCGGCGGGGTGGAGCAGCTGCACACCATCGCGTCGGAGCTGAACAGCGCGATGCGGGGCAACGAGGCGGAGATCAAGGCGCTACTGTCGCGGGTGAACCACCTGGTCACCGAGCTTGACGGGCAGAAGGCGCAGATCACGAGGGCCATCGACGGGCTGGCGGAGCTGTCCCGGACGCTGGTGCGCGAGAAGCGGCACCTCACCGAGGGGCTGGACCACCTCGCGCCGGGCATCCGAGTGGTCGCGAACCAGCGGGACCAGATTGTCGACATGTTGACGTCGCTGCGGCGGCTGTCCGATGTCACGGTGGACACCATCGGTAAGAGCCGCGAGCAGTTGGTGGCGAACCTGCGCGCGCTGGAACCGACGTTGCGCAAGCTCGCCGAATCGGGTGACAACCTCACCGAGGCGTTGAAGATCCTGCCGACGTATCCGCTGCCGTGGAACGCGGGCAGGACGATGAAGGGCGACTACGCCAACGTCGACGTCGAGTTCGACCTGAACCTCGATCAGTTGGTCGGCAACTACCTTCGGTCGGGGCAGAGCCCGATCCCTTCGGCTCCGGGTGACGACGGGCCGCCGCTGCCGTTGCCGGAGACGCCGCAGCTGCCGCGACTGCCCGCGTTGCCGGGTTCTGGCGGCTCGAGCGGCTCGGCCTCCGACTCGGGTTCGCTGCTCGGCTCGCTGCCGGGAGGCTCGTGATGCTGACCTGGTCGACGCGGATCAAGCTGCTGGCGTTCGGGCTGATCGCGGTGGTGTCGGTGGTGTTCGTCGGCGGGAAGTACGCCGGGCTGGACCGGCTGTTCGGCCCGCGCGGCTACGTCGTCACCGCCGAGCTGACCGACTCCGGCGGCATCTTCCGGGGCTCCGAGGTGACGTATCGGGGCGTGACGGTCGGGACGGTGTCGGCGTTGCGGCTGACCAGCACTGGCGTCGACGTCGAGCTGGACATCGATGAGGACGCCCCGCCGATTCCCGCCGACACCGACGCCGTTGTCGCGAACCGGTCGGCCGTGGGGGAGCAGTACCTCGACCTGCGGCCGGACGGGTCGGACGGGCCGTTCCTGGCGCACGGATCGGTTATCGAAGCGAGCCGCACCAACGCGCCGGTCGCGCCGGAGACGATGCTGACGCACGTCGACCGGCTCATCGGCAGCGTCAACACGCAGTCGTTGAACACGGTCGTGGACGAAGCGTACGTCGCGTTCGCGGACTCCGGCGACGACCTGCAACTGCTGCTGGACAGCGCGCACGAGTTCAGCGCGGCCGCGCACCGGCAGATGCCCGCCACTCGGAAGCTGCTGTCCTCGGCGCGCACGGTGCTGGACACGCAGCAGCGCCACGCCGACGACCTGACCCGGTTCGCGGGCGGGTTGAAGACGATCTCGCGGCAGTTCGCGGAGTCCGATCCGGACCTGCGTGCGGTGATCGACCGCGCGCCGAAGGTGGCGGACCAGGTGAGCGAGTTCATCGACGTCTCGGGCAACGACACCGCGATGCTGGTCGCGAACCTGCTGACCACCGCAGACGTCGCCGCGCCGCGCACCGACTCCACGAAGCAGTTGCTGGTGAACTTCTCCGTGATCGGGGCGTTCGCGCGCAGTGTGTCGAAGGACGGGCGCGGCCAGCTCGGGTTGGTGTTCGACATGTTCAAGCCGCCGTCGTGCACGCGGGGGTACGAGGGCACGAAGCAACGGCCCGCCAACGACATGTCCGAAGTGGAGCCGAACAAGGACGCCTACTGCGCGGAGCCGCCCGGCAGCCCGATCGCCGTGCGTGGCGCGCAGAACGCGCCGTTTAGGGGCGTGCCGCAAGCGGTGCCCGCACCGCAGCGGCGGGACTCCGGCTCTGGCGCTGGCTCCGGTGGCGGGCCGGGCGGGGAGTTGCCTGGCCTACTCGGGCTGCCGGGGCTGTCCGGGCTGTCCTCGGAGCCGGTTGGGAGCGTCGAGCTGTTGGGAGGCGGCTGATGCGGCTGTTCCGTGATCCGTTGATGGCCACGCTCGCGGTGCTGACCGTGGTCGCGGTGGCTGCCGCCGCGTGGTTCGGCGTCGCGTGGGCGAGCGCGGCGCGGGACGACGGGCTCGCGCAGGCGGAGCAGCGCGACGCCGTGCTGCGGGCGGCCGAGCGCGGGTTGGTCACGCTGCACACCATCGACCACCGCGAGGCGGAGCGGGACGTCGCCGCGTGGCTGGACGTCACGGCTGGCGGGCTGCACCGCGACCTCGAAGGGGACCGGGCGGGCCAGGTGGAGCAGGCGCGGCAGACGAAGACGGTGTCCAGCGCGGAGCTGCTACGGGCGGCGGTGACCGAGCTGAACGCGCACGCGGGCACCGCGCGGGTGATCGCGGTGCTGGAGGTGACGTTGGAGGCCCGGGGCGAGAAGGCGTCCACCGGCCGGAAGCGGCTGAACGCCGACCTGGTCCGCCGCGACGGGCAGTGGCAGGTCAGCGCCGTGGAGGCGGCAGCATGAAGAAGGAACACAACACCACGAGCGGGGAACACGCCGCCGTGGGCGAGGAACACGACGCCGTGTCCCCCGTTCAGGACGCCGTGTTCCGCACTCGGACGCGGCGGATCGTCGTCGCGGCGCTCGCGATCGTGCTGGTGCTGGCGTCCGCGAGCGCGGTGTATTTCGGCGTCCAGGCGCAGCAGCTACGCGACACGGAGTCCGCACGCAACGCCGCCCTGGTCGACACCGATGCCACGGATGCCGTGATCGAGCAGGTGAGCGCGTCGTTGAAGGCGGTGTTCTCCTACGACTACACGCGGCTGGAGCGCACCGAGCACGCCGTGGACGTCGCGCTGATCGGCGAGGCGGCGGCCGAGTACCGGCGCGAGTTCGAGACCGCGGCGCAGCAGGCGAAGCGCCGCGGGCTGGTCAAGGCCGCCACGGTGCGTGCGATCGGCGTGCGGGAGCTGGCCGACGGGCGGGCGACCGTGCTGGTGTTCCTGGACCAGCAGGTCAACCGCCAGGGCGCCGCGCCGACGTCGTCCACCGCCACTCTGGACGTCACCGCGCTCCGCGACAACGACGGCACCTGGCGGATTTCCAACATCGACGGGTTATAGGCACACCAGACACGGCCGGATTGCCGCTCTCGGGCTCCGAGAAGTTGATGTGAAGACATCGTGGTCGCTATCACGACCAGATTGTCTTCAGATCAACTCGCCGTCATCTCTGCTGCGGCAGCCAGCGCGTCGTCCCAGCTCACGCCCTTGCCGATCAGCGCACGCATCCGCAGCACCGGACGTCGTTGCTCGACGCCGAGCGCGCCGATGAGTCGGTCGCCGCGCCGGTAGAGCGCCAGGAGCGTGTCCTCGGCAGGACCGCCCGCGACGACACGTACTTCGTCGGCATGCGGCACGCCGACGAACTGCACCCGGCCGTCGTACAGGTCGGACCAGAAGTACGGCACCAGCGCACAGGGCGTCGCCGCGCTCGGGTCGATGGCGTTGCGGGCGGCGAGCGCGCCCTGCTCGGCGGCGGACGTCCAGTGCTCCAACCGCATCGTCTCGCCGAACAGCGGGTTGGCCCAGCGGCAGACGTCGCCCGCCGCGTACACGCCGGGTGCGCTGGTCGCCAGCGTTTCGTCGCAGACGACGCCGTTGTCGAGCTTCAGCCCCGACCCGTCGAGCCAGCCGGTCGCGGGCGCGGCCCCGACCCCGACGATCACGACGTCGGCGGGCAACGTCGAGCCGTCACCGAGTCGCACCGCTCGGACCCGATCTTCGCCGTCGATGCCGGTGACCGTGACGCCGCAGCGCAGGTCGGTGCCGTTGCGGGTGTGCAGCGCGGCGATCGCGGGCGCCAGTTCCGTGCCCACGGCGGCCGCGAACGGCACTGGGGCGGCCTCGACCAGCGTTACCTCCGCGCCCATCCGGCGCGCGGCGCAGGCCAGTTCCGAGCCGATGAACCCGGCTCCGACGATCACCACCCGGCTGTCGGGCCGGATCGCGGTGCGCAACGCGCGGGCGTCGTCCAGC
>WHTY01000173.1 GCA_009377475.1 Actinophytocola sp. | reverse complement strand
GCCCTGCCGCTGCTTGTGTCGCAGGTTGTCGCAGATCACCATGATCCGGCCGTGGCGGCGGATCACCCTGCACTTGTCGCAGATCTTCTTGACGCTCGGTTGCACCTTCACGTCTTCGTTCTCCTGCTCGTGCGGTGTTGTGGGTCCTCGGTGGCGGTCACCACCTCGGGCTCACCGTGATCACTTGTAGCGGTAGACGATGCGGCCTCGGGAGAGGTCGTAAGGCGAGAGCTCCACCACGACCCTGTCCTCAGGCAGGATCCGGATGTAGTGCTGCCGCATCTTGCCGCTGATGTGTGCAAGGACCTTGTGACCGTTTTCCAACTCGACGCGAAACATCGCGTTGGGAAGCGGCTCGATCACGCGGCCTTCGACCTCGATGGCCCCGTCCTTCTTAGCCATGTCCTCCGCGTTTCGTGATTGGTTGAGCGCTGAGTGCCTGCTGTGTTACACAAGCACTGGTTGCTGGCGTGGCGGCTGACTTGCTGCTGAGCAGCGCGCATGCCTCCACTGGCGGGCGAGTCACACCGCATCCCAAGAGCTTTTCAGCGCAGCGGAGACGGCGTGATACGCACACCAGTCCACAAGTGTACTGGGCGCGACCTCGGCAAAGAAACTGGGGTTCACTCTGATGCGTCAGCTCACAGCGAACTCCGCCCACAGCCGGTCACCGTGGGCGGAGTTCAGGGAGTTTACCGGGTCGGGTGGGCCGACCCTGACGCGACCTACGCGGCCGACGCCGTCTGGTACGCGGACTCGATGACGCTGCCGAAGTACGGCCCGTACATCGTCGACGAGTCGCCCCGGTACTTATAGCTGTTCACCGAGTTGAGCTGGCCGCCGGTGATCCAGCCGCCGCCGGACGAGCCGCCGGTCATGTCGCACGGGATGCCCTGGGTGCTCGACCCGTTCGGGTCATCCGTCGCGGCGCCGGTGCAGGACCACAGCGTCTGGCCGTCGAACGGCGAGGCCGCCGGGTAGCCGTACGACGTGTAGTCCAGGCCCCGGTCGAGGTTGAACGCGATCGGGTAGGAGCCGACGACGTCGGTCAGGCTCTTGCCGTCGGCGTTCTCGTTCATCACCGCGAACCCGGCGTCGTACTCGAAGTCACCGGAACTGGCCCACTGCTCCGTGGTGAACAGCTGCGCCGCCGTCCACTTGCCGTACGGCTCCGCGCCATTCTCGTAGGCGGGCACGAACGCGAAGTTGGTCGCGAAGTCGCCAGGCCCCTCGTTCAGGCAGTGACCGGCCGTGGTCACCACGTCACCGTTGTTGCTGCTCGTGGACGTGCCGGAGCAGACGTAGTCGGTGCCGCCAAGGGTGAAGAACACCTTGCCTAGCTCCGGCTGCGGCTCTTCCTCGGTCGCACCGGAGTCCTGGTCGGGGCAGGCCCACTTGCCCTTGCCGCGGCAGTCGCTCGGGCCCTGGTGGTCCTTCGCCCGGTTACCGAACCGGGTTTCGGCTGGTACGGCGTCATCCATCCGGTTGTCGGTCCAGTAGGACTCGATGCGGTTCTGCTCGCTCGTGGTCGTAGCGGCCGACTGCGACACGATGGCGTCAGACTGCCCCGCCGCGGTGGTGTCCGCTGCGGCGGGCGCCACCGCCACCGCGACGGAACCACCGAGCATCGTGGCACCTACCAGCAGGGACCTGACCAGTGGTCGTTTCATGACCTCTCCCTTCGAAACCGCCTCGCAGGGGTTGGTGATGAGTGGCGGTTTCGAAAGCACGCTAAGTGCGTGGGAGTTCGACGTTGTAGCACCGAAAGTCGGGAATCGTTCCCGTGGGCGGGACCGCCGGGCGGCACGGGCGGTCGGCCGCGGCACGGCATGGGCGTCGGCACTCCACGACAGTCGATCAACTACCTGCGGGCTATGACCACCTGGTGCCCGGTTCGTCCGGTTTCAATGGTCCTAACGCGCAGATAGTTGATCGACTTCGAGGCGAGGCGAGGCGAGGCGCGGGCAGGGCGGCGGGCAGGCGGAGGCGCGAGCCGCGCGCGACCTTACGCCGGGGCGGTCAGGATCAAGACGCCGTCGTCGGTGATCGCGACGGTGTGCTCCCAGTGCGCAGCGCGGGAGCCGTCGGCGGTGACGACGGTCCAGCCGTCGTCCAGCTCGATGGTGTCGTCGGTGCCGCCGGTCAGCATCGGCTCGATCGCCAACGCCATACCGGGGCGCAGTCGTGGGCCCTTGCCCGGCTTACCGGCGTTCGGCAGGAACGGATCCATGTGCATCGACGTCCCGATGCCGTGGCCCCCGTAGGTGGTGATCAGGCCGTACTCGACGCCGTCCCGCGCGGACGCCGCGTCGGCGGCGGTCTCCACGGCGTGGGAGATATCGGTGAGCCTGCCACCGGGGCGAACGGCGTTGATGCCCGCCGTCATCGCCTCGCGGGTGGCATCGGACAGCTTGCGGTCGGCCTCGGAGACGTCGCCGACGGCGATGGTCACGGCGGAGTCGCCGTGCCAGCCTTCCAGGATCGCGCCACAGTCCACGGACAGCAGGTCGCCATCGGACAGCACCTGCTTCGTCGCCGGGATACCGTGCACGACCTGCTCGTTCACCGAGGCGCACACCGACGCCGGGAAGCCGTGGTAGCCCTTGAACGACGGCACGGCGCCCGCGTCGCGAATCATCTCCTCGGCGAGCGCGTCCAGCTCACCGGTGCTGACGCCGGGCGTGGCGGCTTTGGTGACGGCGGCGAGCGTGTTCGCCACGACGATCCCCGCTGCCCGCATCGCCTCCAGCTCGCCGGCCGACTTGAGTTCGATCGACGACGCCGCTCGCAACGACCGCACCAGCGCTACCAACCGACCCGTCACCGGGAGTTCAGCGCATCCAATGCGCGCGCGGTGACTTCGTCGACCGGACCGACGCCGTTGACGGTGACCAGCCGGTCGGCGTAGTAGTTGAGCAGCGGCGCGGTCTCGTCCCGGTACACCGACAGCCTGTGCCGGATAACGTCCTCGTTGTCGTCCGCCCTGCCTCGCTCGAGCAGCCGCTGCACCAACTCCTCTTCCTCGACCTGGAACTCGAGGACCGCGTCGATCTTGGTGCCCTGCTCGTCGAGCATCTCGCCGAGCACGCCCGCCTGCGCGGTGTTGCGCGGGAAGCCATCGAGCAGGAAGCCGCCAGCGGCGTCCTGCTCAGCGAGCCGCTCCCGAACCATTTTGTTGGTGACAGCGTCTGGCACCAACTTGCCGGAGTCGAGGTAGCTCTGCACCTCGGCGCCAAGCGGCGTCTGCTGCGAGATGTGGCCCCGGAACAGATCCCCCGTCGAAATGTGCGGCACGCCGAGCTTGTCGGCGAGTTTGGTCGCCTGGGTGCCCTTGCCGGCACCTGGTGGCCCGACCAGAACAACACGCGTCATCGGAGGAACCCTTCATAGTTGCGCTGCATGAGCTGGCTTTCGATCTGCTTCATAGTGTCCAGACCGACACCCACCATGATCAGGACGGCGGTGCCACCGAACGGGAAGTTCTGGTTGGCGCCCTCCTGCGTCACGGAGAGGAAGAAGTTCGGAAGCACAGCGACCGTGCCGAGGTAGATCGACCCGGGGAGGGTGATCCGGCCAAGCACGAAGTGCAGGTACTCGGCGGTCGGCCGCCCCGGCCTGATGCCGGGGATGAATCCACCGTACTTCTTCATGTCCTCGGCACGCTCGTCAACGTTGAACGTGATCGAGATGTAGAAGTACGTGAAGAAGATGATCAGCATGAAGTAGCCCGCGATGTGGACCGGGCTCGACTGGTTGACCACGTGGGTCTGCAGGAACTGCTGGAACCAGGAGGACGCGTCGGTCGGGTCACCGACCAGCCTGCCGACGAGATCCGGCAGGTACAGCAGCGACGAGGCGAAGATGACCGGGATGACGCCAGCCTGGTTGACCTTGATCGGCAGGTATGTCGACGTCCCGCCGTACATCCTGCGGCCGACCATGCGTTTGGCGTACTGCACCGGGATGCGGCGCTGACCCTGCTCGACGAACACGACGCTCGCGATGATGGCCAGCGCGAACACGCAGACAACGGCGAACACCGCGCCGCCGCGGCTGTCCAGGATCTGCTTGCCCTCGATCGGGATGCGCGCCGCGATGTTCAGGAAGATCAGCATCGACATGCCGTTGCCGATACCGCGCTCGGTGATCAGCTCACCCATCCACATCATCATGGCGGTGCCTGCGGCCATGGTCAGCACGATGAGGCTGGTGGCTATGATGCCGTCGTCCGGGATGACCTCACGGTCACAGCCCTGGAACATGCCGCCGCGCGCGGCGAGCGCGACCACACCGGTCGCCTGCAGCACCGCGAGCGCGATGGTCAGGTACCGGGTGTACTGGGTGAGTTTGCCCTGGCCGGCCTGCCCTTCCTTCTTCAACTCCTCGAACCGAGGGATCACCACGGTCAGCAACTGGACGATGATGCTCGCGGTGATGTACGGCATGATGCCGGTCGCGAAGATCGACAGTTGCAGGAGAGCGCCGCCGCTGAACAGGTTCAGCAGGCTGTAGACCCCTTGCGCGCCCGAATCGCCGAGTTGCTCGCCACACGCCTGTACGTTCTCGTACGACACGCCTGGAGCCGGGGTGACGGCACCGATCCGGTACACCACCACGATCGAGAGGGTGAACAGGATCTTCTTGCGCAGGTCTGGCGTCGCGAGAGCCGAGCGGATAACGCTGAGCACGCGGGGGACCTCCTGTCGCATCGCCGGTGGGTGCACCGACGATCGGCTTGGCCGACATCAAGCCGGCGGGAACTGGTAGTCACTGACGGGCGGCCAGCGGCGCTTCGGACCGCAGGGGGCCGAAGACTCTCGCGAGCCTAACAGCAAGGCGTCGTCGTCTAGCAGCCCAGGGCGGAGCTTCTGGGACAACGCGCCGGATACGACGACGAAAGCCCCCGGTTGTGGCGGGAGGTCACAACCAGGGGCTCATCGTCAGAGCCACTCAGCGGGTGGTGGCGGAGCCACCGGCCGCTTCGAGCTTCTCCTTCGCGCTCTTGGAGAACGCGTCGGCGGTGACGTTCAGCTTCACGCCGACGTCGCCGTTGCCGAGCACCTTGACGAGCTTGCCCTTGCGGACGAGGCCCTTCTCGGCCAGCGCATCGGCGGACACGTCGCCGCCGTCAGCGAAGACGCGCGCGATGTCACCGACGTTGACCGGTTGGTACTCGACGCGGAAGCGGTTCTTGAAGCCGCGCAGCTTCGGCAGCCGCATCTGGATGGGCATCTGCCCACCCTCGAAGCCAGTTGGCACCTGCTTACGCGCCTTCGTGCCCTTCGTACCGCGACCGGCGGTCTTGCCCTTCGACGCCTCACCGCGGCCGACGCGGATCTTGTCCTTCTTGGCGCCGGGGGCAGGCCGCAGGTGGTGGATCTTGATGGTCATTACTTGACCTCCTCGACATCGACGAGATGCCGCACGGCGTGGACGAGGCCGCGAACCTCCGGCGAGTCCTCACGCACCACCGACTGCCTGATCTTGCGCAGCCCGAGGGTGCGCAGCGAGTCCTTGTGGTTCCGCTTGGTGCCGATCTTGCTCTTGACCTGGGTGATCTTCCACTGTGCCATGTCAGACCCCCTGCCCAGCACGCTGCCGCAGCATCCGAGGCGGAGCGACGTCCTCGAGCGGCAGGCCACGGCGAGCCGCGACCTCCTCGGGACGCTGCAGGCCCTTGAGGGCCGCGACGGTCGCGTGCACGATGTTGATCGCGTTGTCGCTCCCGAGCGACTTGGTCAGCACATCGTGCACACCGGCACACTCCAGCACCGCACGCACCGGGCCACCTGCGATGACACCGGTACCTGGGCTGGCGGGCCGGAGCAGCACCACGCCGGCAGCCGCCTCACCCGTGATCGGGTGCGGGATGCTGCCGGCGATGCGCGGCACCTTGAAGAAGTTCTTCTTGGCTTCCTCGACGCCCTTGGCGATCGCGGCTGGCACTTCCTTGGCCTTGCCGTAGCCGACGCCGACCTGGCCGTCACCGTCACCGACGACGACAAGCGCGGTGAAGCTGAAGCGCCGACCACCCTTGACGACCTTGGCGACACGGTTGATCGCTACGACGCGCTCGAGGTGCGGGGTCTTGTCCTGGGCCGCCCCGCCACGGCCACCATCACGACGGTCCCTGCGGTCCCGGCCGCCACCGCGCTCGCGGTCGCCGCCAGGGCCGCCCTGGCCGCCGCCTTGCCGTGTACGTCCCGGCATCAGGCTTCCCTTCCGTTCTCGT
>WHTY01000096.1 GCA_009377475.1 Actinophytocola sp. | reverse complement strand
GTGTAGTCCGGCATCAGCGGCACCATCTCCTCGAAGACGTCGGCGGGGGAGTGGTAGTCCCAGTCGAGCCCGAGCCGCCGCGCCAGGTCCTGCACGATCTCCCAGTCGACGCGGGCGTTGCCCGGCGGGTCGAAGACCTTGTGCCCGCGCTGCACCCTGCGGTCGGTGTTGGTGTAGGTGCCGTCCTTTTCCAGGTACGACGATGCCGGCAGGATGACGTCGGCGAACTCGGCCGTCTCGGTGAGAAAGATGTCCTGCACGACGAGGAAGTCCAGCGCGGAGAGCGCCTTGCGAACCTTGTTGATGTTCGGGTCGGACAGGAACGGGTTCTCACCGAGCATGTACATCCCGCGGACGCCGTCCTCGAGGATCGACTTGATCACCTCGGTGACGGTCAGCCCCTTCTCGGGGTTCAGCTCGGTGCCCCACGCCTGCTCGAAGTGCGCCCGCGTCTTGCTGTCCGAAGCAGACTGGTAGTTGGGGTAGAACATCGGGATCAACCCCGCGTCGGAGGCTCCCTGCACGTTGTTCTGCCCGCGCAGCGGGTGCAGCCCGGTGCCGGGTCGTCCGACGTTGCCGGTGATCGAGCACATCGCGATCAGGCACCGCGCGTTGTCGGTACCGGTGGTGTGCTGCGAGATGCCCATGCCCCAGTAGATGACGCCCGCGTTCGCCTCACCCCACAGCCGGGCGACCTCGCGGATCAGCTCGACGTCGACACCGGTGATCTGGGCGGCCAGCTCCGGCGGGTACGCCTCGACCGTCTTGGCCAGCTCCTCGTAGTTCGAGGTGCGGTTCGCGATGAAGTCGCGGTCGATCAGTCCGAGCCGGATCACCTCGTGCATGATGCCGTTGTAGAGCGCCACGTCGGTGCCGGGCTTGAGCTGGCAGAAAACGTCGGCGTGCTCGGCGACGGTGCCTGCCCTCGGGTCGATGTAGACGATCTTGGTGCCGCTGCGTCGCGCCTGCTTGAAGAACGACGACGCCACCGGGTGGTTGGCGGTCGCGTTGCTGCCGGTGATGATCGCGACGTCGGAGTTTTCGATGTCGCCGTAGGTGGTCGAGACCGCGCCGGAGCCGACCCCCTCGAACAGCGCGGCGACGCTGGAGGCGTGGCAGAGCCGGGTGCAGTGGTCGACGTTGTTGGTGCGGAAGCCGGTGCGGATCAGCTTCTGGAAGAGGTAGGCCTCCTCGTTGGAGCACTTGGCCGATCCGAAGCCCGCGATACCGTCGGGCCCGCTCTCGGCGTAGATCTCACCGAGCCTGCGCGCGACGAGCTCGAGCGCCTCGTCCCAGCTCGCCTCCCGGAAGTGCGGCAACACCTCCTCGTAGGGCACCAGACCGCCTGGCTTGCGGCCGCGTTTCTCGCCGCGCCCCCCGTTTGCCCTGTCGGCTTCCTCCTTGACATCCGCCGACAGTGGGCCCTTGGGATACGACGTCTCGACGCGGATCAGCGGTTTGGTGAGCCGCTGCGGTGATGCCGCGTAGTCCCAGCCGTAGCGGCCCTTCACGCAGAGCCTGCCCTGGTTGCCGGGTTGGTCGCGGCCCTCGGCGAACGAGATGGCGTCGCGCTCGCGGTCGACGTAGTAGGTCAGCGCGCAGCCGACCCCGCAGTACGGGCAGACCGTGTCGACCGCGTCGAGCGTTTCCCTTGGCTGGATCGGGATGTTGTTGATCGGCTTGTTGGTCAGCGCGCCGGTCGGGCAGGCCGATACGCATTCCCCGCAGGTCACGCAGGACGACGCGCCCATCGGGTCGTTCAGGTCGAACGCGATGCGGGTCGCGTAGCCCTTGCCGCTGCGACCGATGACGTCGTTGCCCTGGATGTCGTCGCACGCCCGGACGCAGCGGTCGCACAGGATGCAGGCGTCGTGGTTGACGTCGATCACCGGGTTGGACGAGTCGGTGCCCCGGGACAGACCGGCGAACAGGTCGTCGACACCGTCGATGCCGTAGTCGTCCGCGACCGCGATCAGCTCGTTGTCGGCGGTCGTGGTTTGCTTCGGGTCTTCCTCGCGCGGCGGCTGGTCGGCGACGAGGAGCTCGGTGAGCACCTTGCGCCGGTTCTGGATCTCCTGCGTCGCCGTCGCCACCGCCATGCCCTGCTCGCACGGCCTGATACACGACGCGGCGTCGGCCCGCCCGCCGACGTCGACCACGCACAACCGGCACACGCCGACGGGGTCGTAACGCTCGTCGTGGCACAACGTCGGGATCTCGATGCCCAGGTCCTTGGCCGCCTGCCAGATCGTCGTGCCCTCGGGCACGGTCACGCTGCGGCCGTCGATGGTCAGCGACACCGTGCGCTGCTCAACCTGGGGCGGTTCGGGGCGGACGACGGTCATCTCGGCTACTCCGTTTCTGTAGCGGACGTGGCGGAAGCCTGGGGGAGTGGGCGGCCCTGGGGGTCGAGGCCGCGCTCGGCGTAGTAGGTGTCGATCATGGCGCGGAGGCGGGCGGCCGGCAGTGTCACCGTCCGTCCTGACGCGAGTTCGAGCGGACTGTCGAGGAACCGCTCGGGCAGCCAGTCGTCGGCGGCGGTCCAGCCCTCGCGAACGTTGAAGGCGCGTTTGGCGCGCACGATGCGCCGCGCTGTCTCGTGCAGCTCGTCGCCGTCCACGTCCCAGCCGGTGACTTTCGACAGCAGCTGTGCCCACTCGGCGAACGGATCGGTGAACACCCCGCGCAAGAACTTGCACAGGATCATCGAGTCCATGACCGCGGCGCGGTCCTCGGTCTGGATCGCCGCGCGCACGTGCTCGCTCGCACCGTGGGCCCGATCGAGACCACCCTTGAGATCGGCTTCGTAGGCGCCGGACCGGTTGTGGTCGGCGCCCCTGGCGTTGACCGCGAGGCCAAGGGCCATGGACTGCATGGTGCGTGGCTCGTAGCCGGGCATCTCCATGCCCTTGACGTGCGGTGCGAACGCAGCCGAGCCCTGGCCGATGCGCTCGGCTGCCCGGCGGGATCCTTCGGCGAGCAGCTCACCGACGCCGGTCCGGGAGCCGATCTCAGCCAGCACCCGCAGCAACGCAGCGCCGTCACCGAAGCGCAGCCACGGCGCGTCAAGCAGGCCACGGTCAACGCACTCCATCGCCCAGGCGATGGTGCCGCCCGCGGAGATGGTGTCGATGCCGAGCGCGTCGCAGCGAGCGCTCGCCTCGAGCACCTGGTCGGGATCGGAGACCCCGCACATCGGCCCGAGCGCGAAGACGTTCTCGTACTCGACTCGGGTCTTCTTGCCGCCCTTGGATGCGTAGATGTGCTCGCAGCCGATGCTGCATGAGGCGCAGCTGTTCCTGGCGACCGACCGGCTCTCGGCGAGGCCCTCCGCGGAGAGCATGGGCGCCTCCGCGAAGGTCGCGGCCTGGAAGTTGCGGGTGGGCAGCGTGCTGATCGCGTTGAACGCCAGCAGGTTCGACAGCGTGCCGAGCTCGCGGTACTTCGCCGTCGCGGGACCGAAGGACCGGCTCCGCAGATCCTTGGCGGCCGCAAGCACCGCTTTCTGGTCGGCCAGCGCGGGCCGGGCGCTGCCCTGTACCCCGAGTGCCTTGATGTTCTTCGCGCCCATCACCGCGCCGAGGCCGCCCCGTCCGGCGTGCCTGCCGTCGTGGGAGATCGTGGCGTACCGCACGCCGTGCTCACCTGCGGGGCCGATGCTGGCCGCGCGCCAGCGCCTGCCGTACCGCGCCCGCAGCGACTCCTCGGCATCCGACGCCGCCATGCCCGACTCGGGGGCCGCGTCGACGAGTCGCGCGCCCTCGGTGTCGATCAGCAGATGGGAGGGAGCGGGTGCCCGGCCGGTGACCACGATCGCGTCGTGCCCGGTGAGCTTTCCCGAGATGGCGAAGTGGCTGGAGGCCAGCGCGTCGGTGAGTAGGCCGGTCAGTGGCGACTTGGCCACCACCGCGAACTTCGCGCTCGTCGTCAGCGGAGTGCCGACCAGCGGCGAGAACACGAAGGCGAGCGGCGCGTCGGGACCCATCGGGTCGACGCCCGGCGGCGCCAACTCGTTCATCAGCCAGACCCCGAGGCCTGCCCCACCGAGGTAGTCCCTGAGCACGCGTTCTGGCAACTCCAGCGTCGTGGCGGAGCCGTCGGTGACGTCGACGACGAGGGTCTTGCCGAAATAGCCGCCGGGGGCAGGGATGTGGCCGCTGTCAGTCATGGGACTCACCCGCCCGCGTCCGCGGAGATGAACGAGACGGTGTCGCCTGCCTCCAGCGGCGCTTCCGCGTCGCCACGGATCTGGTCGCCGTTGATCGCAGCCAGGATGTGCCCGCCATGTTCTTCCAGCGCAAGCCCGACCCGTTCGGCGGCGGCGCCGATGGTGGCGGCCCTGACCCGCGACGGCCCGCGGGCACCGCTCTTGGTGGCCAGCACGCCGAAACGCTCGACGACGACATCGGGCTCCGGCCGGGCACGGGCCGCGCGGTAGTCCTCGGGGGCGTTGACGTTGAGCACGGAGTCCAGCTCGGGGTCGGCATCGGCAAGCCGGGGATCGGCCAGCAGCATGGCCTCGTCGAGCTGGCGCACCGTGACTTCCTCGAACAGGTGCGCGGGGCGCATCCGCCCTGCGTCGATCAACTTCTCGACCCGCGGCGCGAGGTCGGTGCGGTAGCCGGCGGCCATCGGCTGTCGGTAGCCACCGACATGGGGCAGTACCACGTCCGTGTGCCCCTCCGGCTCGCCAGGACCGAAGCCCCGGAGCACCGCGGCCACGAACGCGGAGTGCAGGAAGGGCAGGTCGGTGGAGCAGACGAAGGCGAAAGGCGCGTGCTCGGCCGCCGCGGCCAGCCCGACGGCGAGACCTTGCATCGGCCCCCTGCCCTCCGCAGGGTCGTCATGGACCAGCACCCGTGGATCGAGTGCGGGTAGTTCCTGCCCGGGGGCGCGCACGACGATCACCGGGCCGTCGACGGCCCGACCCACGACGCCTGTCACGCGGCGCAGCAAGGTCGAGCCGTGCCACTCCAGCGCCGCCTTGGCCGTGCCCATCCTCGTCGAGCGGCCCCCGGCAAGCACGACACCGGCCGCCGCACGATCGAGGCGGCGCGCCCGGTCCACGATCGTCATGGCGGGCTCATCTCCCTTGTCTACCTACGGACCTCGTCCACTGTTGGTCAATCGTATCCACTTACAGTGAACATAGTCCACCTCTCTTCAAGCCTACCGATGCTGTACACGCCGGGTCACCGCCCGCGACGGGCGGATCCATTCCTGGTCGACGGAGTGCGATCGACCGCAGGCGCCAGTTACGTGGTCCGTTGTAGGCGAGCAGGGGAGTCTCAGTCAGCCTGTGGCCGTAGGTCGTCGACGGTCTTGGCGATGCGCCGCTGCCGGGTCTGGCTCGTCTTCGCGTCGTCGATCGCCATCACGTACCGTCGCTGGTGGCTGTAGGACAGCGCGTCGAACGCGCGCCGTGCTTCCGGTTCGCTGTCGAAGGCGGCCGCCAGGTCGTCGGGCACCGCGACCGTTCGGGGCTCGGTGTCCAGTGTGAGCTCGACGTCGACCTCGTCGCCCGCTGCGACGTTGGCGCCCGCGCGGACCTCCGCGCTGACGGGAAGCATGAACCGGCCGCCCATCGACGCGACGCTGCTGCGGTAGGTGTAGTCGTTGAGGCGCACCCGCACCTTCGGCCGCTTGCCCGACCCGAGTTCCGCCACGACCTCGGGCGGGACCTCGATGCCGGTGGCCGTCTTGCCGCCCAGTTCCAGGGTCGCCCTGAACCTCATCGCGCTGTCTCCGTCCTGCCCTTCGCGTCGGCGTAGCGGTACAGGTGCACGGACAGCAGCGCGAGCCACATCCAGGTGAGCAAAACGGCGATGGTGAAGGCGACCGTGGTCGCGACGTCGCCCGACCCGGAGTTCGCGATCTGAATCCAGCCGAGATCGCCGTTGGCGAGCAGGCTGACGGCGTGACGCGCCGGGTCGAACCCCGCGCGGGTGACCGCCTGCGCCGTGGCGACCACGACGTACACCACACCGGCCAGTACCCCGTACCCGAGCAGGCTCTTGGTCACCCGCGTCCGAGGATCACACGCTGCCGACGAGTTCTCGACGTCCATTGCGTTCACCATCCGCACCACCCGTTCCCGCCATCGAATCGGAGTACTGAGCGGTACAGTACTCCGCACAGTACTGAACCGTCTAGTACCATGTGGTGAGGAGGTTCGGGATGGCACAGAGCACGTCGGCGCGCGCCAGTGACAGCGCCGAGGCCGAGCAGGATGGCCGTTCCGGGAGGAAGCGCAGGGCGATCATCGATGAGGCGACCGCGCTGTTCCTGCGTAACGGCTACCAGGGCACCAGCATGGACGAGGTCGCGGCGCGAGCGGCCGTGTCCAAACAGACGGTGTACAAGAACTTCGCCGACAAGGAGAAGCTGTTCACCGAGATCATTCGCGGCGTGGCCGACAGCTCGGAGCGGATCCTCCAAGAGCTGAGCGAGGTCCTGCACACCGCCGACGTCGGCGCCGACGACCTCGACGACGTGCTCACCGAGCTGGCGCAGCGCTATCTGAGCGCGGTGCTGCAACCGCGCGTGATGCGGCTGCGGCGGCTGGTGATCGCCGAAGCCGACCGGTTCCCCGAGCTGGCGCGTTACTACTACGACAAGGCTCCGGCCCGCGCCGTCAAGGTACTCGCGGGCGAACTACGGACCTACGCCGAGCGCGGCCTGCTGCGACTGGACGACGCGACCCTCGCCGCGAACCATTTCGCCTACCTCGTGCTGGCGATCCCGCAGGACCGGGCCCTGTTCCATCCCGATGAACAGCCCAGCACGGGCGACCACGACCGAATCGCCCGGGAGGCCGTTCGCGTCTTCCTTGCGGCGTACCGCGATCCGCACTCCTGATCGCGGACAGAACCCTGAGAAAAGGAGAGTCGGCTCGAGTTCGCGGCCGTCATGTCGTGTTAACTGACTCGAGCAGTTCGAGGATCTCGGCGGCTGACTGGGCACCGAGTAGTTTGTCCACCTCGGCGTTGTCGGCGAAGACGCGTGCGACTTTGCTCAGGACGTCGAGGTGGCGGCCTTGGTAGCCTGCGACACCAAGGACGAAGCGGACTTCGTTGCCGTCCCAGTCGATGGGGGCGTCGTATTTGACCACCGAAAGGGCGGAGCGTGTGATCGTGTGTTTGGTCTCGTTGGTGCCGTGCGGGATCGCCAGGTAGCTGCCCATGTAGGTGGACACGGACTTCTCCCGTTCGTACATCGAGTCGATGTAGCCGGGGCCGACCGCGCCCGCCTCGACCAGGATCTGCCCGGCCTCGGCGATGGCGTCCTGTTTGCTGCGCGCCGTGCCCGGCACCTTGATCTGAGACGGCGTGAGCACGTCGCTCATGTGCATACTCCTCATCTCGGCCGCCTCAGTTGGTCGGGGTGGCGGGGCTGGTGTTGGTGCGCGTGAGGTCATCGACGATCGTGTCGTAGGCCGGGCTGTTCAGGAAGTTCTCGACCGAGACGTGCTGGGCGCTTGGCGCCCGGTCCCTGGCGCGCTCGGTCAGATCCTTGTGTGTGACGACGAGGTCGACGTCGTCGGTGAGGTCCGCGATCGCGATGTTGGTGACGGTGACGTCATCGAACCCGGCTTGGGTGATCTTGTTGCGGAGGACGGATGCGCCCATGGCGCTGGAGCCCATGCCGGCGTCGCAGGCGAAGACGACGTGGTGGATGGGGGTACGCCGGGAGTGGGCCGCGTCCTCGGCTGTGACGTCGTGTCGGGTGAGCGCGTGGGCGACGCTGCTCTTGGTGCCCTTCATGGCTTCCATCGAGGCGGTGGCCTCAGCCAGATCTCCTTGTTTGCGAGTGATACGCAGCAGGAGCGACGCGATGAGGAAGGACGTGATGGCGGCAAGCAGGACGGACAGGATCACCCCGAGGGCGCTGTCGCCGGGGGTTTGGGCCATGACGGCGATGATCGATCCGGGGGCCGCCGGTGCCCGCAGGCCCGCGTCGAAGACCAGCAGGGTGCCGATGCCGACCATGCCCGCCGGAATCATCGCGAGCAGCATGATCGGTTTCATCAGGACGTAGGGGAAGTAGATCTCGTGGATGCCGCCGAAGAAGTGGATGATCGCGGCGCCTGGTGCGGTGCTGCGGGCGAGGCCGGTGCCGAACACCGTGTAGGCCAGCAGTAGGCCGAGGCCCGGCCCCGGGTTTGCTTCCAGCAGGAACAGCAGGGAGGCGCCGTCGTTGGCGGCCTCTTGGATGCCGAGCGGAGTGAGCACGCCGTGGTTGATCGCGTTGTTGAGGAAGAGCACCTTGGCTGGCTCGATGATGAGTGACGCCAAGGGCAGGACGCTGTGCGTCACCAGCCAGTCCACCGCGGTGCCTAGCCCCTGCGAGACCGCTTCGATCAGCGGCCCGAAGGTGAAGAACCCGGCGATGGCGAGCGCCGCCGAGGCGATGCCGGCGCTGAAGTTGTTGACGAGCATCTCGAAGCCCGGCTTGATCTTGCCGTCCCAGATGGCGTCGAGGTGCTTCATCATGAGCGCGGCGAGCGGGCCGATGATCATGGCGCCGAGGAACATGGGCACCTCCGTGCCGATGATCACGCCCATGGTCGCCACCGCTCCGACGACGCCGCCGCGTAGTCCGTAGACCATCCGGCCGCCCTGGCCCGCGATGAGCAGCGGGAGCATGTAGATGATCATGGGTTCGACGAGGCCGGTGTGGGGTTCGCCCGCGTCGTTGGTGCCGAAGCCGCCCAGTTCCGGGACCGGTGTCCAGCCGGTCTCGATGAACAACGCCGTGATCAGGCCCCACGCGATGAACGCGCCGATGTTGGGCATGATCATGCCCGAGAGGAACGTGCCGACCTTCTGCACGGCTACGCGGGCGCGGGTGGTTGTGCTGACGGCGGTCTCGGTGGGGGAGGCCACGTCGCTCTTCGATGAGGTCACGGCCGGGCTCCTTTCTCCAGGAGTGTGGGAACTTCGGTGACGGCGGGTGCGTGTTCCGCGTCGATCGGTGCGGTGGCGCTCATGGCTCGATCGTCATCTTGATGGCCTCGCCGTTGGCGACGGTGTCGAGGGCCGTGTGGACCTGGTCGAGGGGCAGCCGCACCGTGATGAGGTCGGCGACGGGCACTTCCCCCGACGCGATCATGGCGAGGGCCTGCTTGTTGTGGTCGGGACTTGAGCCGTTCGCGCCGATGATCGTGAGCTCGCGGTAGTGCACCAGGTTGGCGTCGATCGACACCGTCGGGCGGTCCTTCGGCAGACCACCGAACGCCGACAGGCGACCGCCGCGGGCGAGCATGTGCTGGGCGTCCTCCTGTGCCTTCCCGGAACCGGCAGCGGTGATGACGACGTCCGCACCTCGGCCGTTCGTGAGCCGGAGGACCTCCGCGATCGTGTCGACCCGGCTGCCGTCGATCGCCGCGTCGGGTCGCACCGCTTCGGCGGACATCCGGAGCCGGTCCTCGTTGAGGTCGATCAAGAACACCCGCCGGGCGCCCCGTGCGCGGGCGAGGCGAACGTGCAGGCAGCCGATCGGGCCCGCGCCAACGACGACGACGTCATCGTCCTTGCCGACACCTGCCAGCTCCTGGCCGTTGATGACGCAGGCGAACGGCTCCGCGACCGAGGCCTCCGCGAAGCCGACCCCTTCGGGGATGCGGTTCAGGCCGTCGACCGCCAGCACCGCGCGAGGCACGATCATGTACTCGGCGAACCCGCCCTCGTACTGGTAGCCCATCGACGTCTGGTTGGTGCAGACCGTCATGCGCCCCCTGTCGCATTCCTCGCAGCTGCCGTCCGGAATGGCCGCGATGACCTGGACGCGGTCGCCAGGCGACCAGCCGCCGACGCCGTCGCCGATCTCGACGACCTCACCGGCGATCTCGTGGCCCATGACGCGCGGCGGAGTCATGTTGGGGTGGCCGTTGTTGAAGATCTTGACGTCGGTGCCGCACGTCGAACAGTTGCGAACCCGGATCTTCACCTCCCCGGCAGCCGGGGTCGGCTCATCCATCTCCTCCAGCCGAACGTCACCGGGGGCGTAGAAGCGCGCGACCTTCACTCTGGCGTTCTCCTTACAGGCGATCGACGGACCCAGCATCGCCGGGCGGGTGCTCATTTGAGCATTGATAGCTCGGATGAGTTGAGTGTGCCGACGGTCACATGCGCGGGTCAATCGTCTCTGGCAATATGGGCACGGAATGCTCATCTGAGCGGAAGGAGTGCAGGGTGGCCAGCAGATTGGGTCCGGCCTCGCTGGTGCAGTCCGCTGCGATCGCCCGGCGCTACTACCTGGACGGGCGATCCAAGGTCGACATCGCCGAGGAGTTCGGGCTCAACCGGTTCAAGGTCGCGCGCCTGCTCGACCACGCGCGGGAGAGTGGCCTGATCCGGATCGAGATCGGTCACCCAGGTGTCGTCGACGTCGACCTGTCCACCCGGCTGCAAGAGACCTTCGGGCTGACGCGAGCAGTGGTGGTCGATACCGGCGACGACAACCCCGAGACGCTGCGCACCCAGGTGGGCCAGGTCGCCGCCGACGTGCTCGCGGAAATCACCGGGCAGGACGACGTCCTGGGAGTCGCGTGGGCGCGTTCGGTCGGCGCGATGGCCAAGACGTTGCCGCGGTTGCCGGGGGTGTCGGTCGTCCAGCTCACCGGTGCGATCGCGTTGCCGGGCAGCGGGGACAGCTCCTTCGACATCGTGCGCGACGTGGCCCGTGCTGCGGGCGGACCGGCGTATGTGTACTACGCGCCGATCGTTCTTCCCAACGCCGCCGCGGCCCGCTCCCTGCGGGAGCAGAGCGACATCGCCCGCGCCTTCGACCAGGTGCCGCTGGTCACCAAGGCCGTCGTCGGGTTGGGCCGGTGCGTCCCAGGAGGGTCGACGCTCTACGACGCGCTCAGCGAGCGCGACCACACCGAGCTGCGCGAGCTCGGAGTCTGCGCGGAGGTCTGCGGCGTTTTCCTGACCGCCACCGGCGAGCCGGTGCAAGCCGAGCTGACCGAGCGCGTGATCGCTATCGGAGCGCAAGACCTGCGGGCCATCCCCGACGTCATGGTCGTCGCCTACGGAACCGCCAAGCTCCCGGCAGCCCGCGCGGCCCTGCGTAGCGGCCTGGTCAACGGCTTCGTCACCCACGCGACGTTCGCCAAGGCGCTGCTGGACGAGTCCTGACCGACGAACATGCCGTCGTCGGTCAACGCCGTCAGAGGGTGAGCAGCACCTTGGTGGCTCGGCGTTCGTGCATCGTCTGGTAGCCCTCGGCGGCTTTGGTTGACATTTTGATGCATGCTAGTGACACTCTGATGCATGAGGACCACCATCCGGCTGGATGACGAGCTGCTTGCTGAGGCCAAGGCAGTCGCGGCACGCACGCACCGCAGCCTCAACGACGTGATCGCTGACGCCGTGCGCGAGTCCCTGGCAAGGGTGCGGCAGCGGCAGGCGAGTCCGGTCTCGTTGACGACGTTTCGGGGTAACGGGCTGCAACCGGGCGTTGATCTCGACGACTCATCGGCGCTGCAGGATCTCATGGACGAGCCGGGATGATCTGCCTCGACGTCAACGTTCTGGTTTACGCCCATCGAGAGGACGCGTCGAGGCACGCCGAGTACCGGTCATGGCTGGAGTCCGGTCTCAACGGCGACGAACTGTTTGGCGTGACGAGCCTTGTGCTCACGGGTTTCGTGCGGGTGGTGACCCATCCGCGGGTTTTCGACCCGCCGAGTCCGCTCGACGTCGCCCTAGCGTTCGCCGACGAGATCCGCGGCCACGACAACTGCATCCCCGTGGAGCCAGGGGAGCGGCATTGGGAACTGTTCAAGGCGCTCTGCCGCAAGAGTAATGCACGCGGGAACCTCGTGACCGACGCGCACATCGCTGCCACGGCGCGGGAATCGGGCGCCGTGCTCGCTACCACAGACGGCGACTTCAGTAGGTTCGATGGGCTCCGCCGTATACACCCCCTAGCCGAGGAATGAGCTGCTCTGATGCAACTCAGATCAAGCCGAGCTTGAGCAGGAGGGCGCGGTCAAGGTCGGCGAGTTCGCGGCCGTCGAGTGTGCCGTTGAAGTCACCGAGCCGCTCCGGTGCGACGGAGAAGATCTGGTCCGTGAGCACTCGCGTCTTGACGCCGTCAAGCTCGATCTCTGGTCGGTAAATGGCATTGCCGGCCCGGGTGGAGGTGAGTGCGACGGTGACGGTGCTGCTGGCGAACCGATCCGATTGAATGATGACGGCGTAGCGGCGGCCTTGCTGCTCTGTTCCGCGTGCACCAGGTAGCGCTTTGATCTCGTAGATCGCACCGCGGAAGATCACTCGGCGACACCCATGAATCGCTGGATCGCCAGCATCTCCGCCTGATCGTCCTGATCGGCGGCGAGCCGTTCCGCGTCTTGTCGTGCCTGTTCGATGAGTGTTTCGCGGTAGGTGCGCAGCAGCGCATAACGCACCGCCTCGGACCGAGTCCGGTGCTCGCCGGCCAGCGCGCGCAACGCAGCTTCCATGGCCTCGTCAGTACGAACATTCAACGTTCCCACACCTCGAGTGTAACACAAAAGGTATTACACCGGCTTGTTTTCGCAGACTTTGCCGGTGAGCGTCAGGCGGTCGAAGTGGACACGACCACGACCGGGCCGTGGACGTCACGGTCGCACCTCGTGTGGCTAACGTGCGTGTTCGAGGGGGACTCGCACACTAACCACACGCCTTGGCCCGCCCTGCGGGTGGCATCGCCAGAGGGTTCCCGAGGCCGAAAAAAGCCCACCGCCGCGCGCTCGTCTGGGACCGCATCGTGTCCTGGGCTACTGTGCGTGCCGCGCGCCACCGGAGCCTGGCCGTTGGGCACGATTCCGCGGAGGCGGTTGAGGCGACGTACCGGGAAGGCAGATTGTGTGACTGATGATCTCGTTGTCGCGTTCGACTCCGCTTATTTCGGAGGCCGTCTGTCCGCTGACGCCCGTTCGTTATTGGCTGCGCTTGCAGACGCGGAGGATGATGCCATCGCGTTGGCGGACCGTGCGTTTCGGTTGATGCGAATGGCCGGCATTGATGCCAAGGATGTTGCGGCCTACACGGCGTGGCTGATCGGATTCAGCGTCCCGAGGACGGTGCCGAGTGCCTGGCATGGTTCTGTGCCCCCGCTGACGCTTGCAAGTCGTCATGCCCGGCTTGATGAGTACGTCGCGGGTAATTCCTGGCATCAACCCGAGGCGGGTGTGTTCCTCGACCTCGGCTGTGGGTTCCCGCCGATGACCACGATTGGGACCGCTCGCTCGCTACCGGGGTGGCAGGTCATCGGAGCTGATCCGGCGTTCGGGCAGTACCTCGTCTACGACGAAGATGGCCGGTACGCGTTGTTCGACCCAGAGAAGCGGCTTCGATTCGTGCAGTCCGGGAACACAGATCCCGATCCTGAGGCGACACGGGAACGGTTCTCACGTCTACTGACGGATCTGCTCGACGGACGGGAGGGGAGCGGCGCACGCCTCGTCGCTGAGCCGTCCCGCGAGTTCGAGTGCGACAACCTGACGCTGGTGCGCGAGGGCATGGGTGAAATCGAAATCCCAGGCGGCGTCGACGTCATTCGGTGCATGAATGTGCTCATGTACTACGACCAGACGTTCCGTCTGCGCACGCTCGAGTGGGCCGCCGGCCTGCTGCGTCCGGGTGGCCTCTTGATCTGCGGCAGCAACTGGGCGCACTCGACCTGCAGCAGGTACACCGTGTACCAGCGGCGTGGCGGCTCTCTGGTCGCGCGCGAGTTCGCGTTCGGGGTCGATAATGTTCGCCCGATCGAATTGGCACCGTGGTACGCGCTGCATGACGACAATGTCGAGAACCGGGCCAACGCGCACGCTGTCGGGATCCTGCGGAGGGACCCACGCTTCCGCCGCCACTTCGACGATCGACTCGATGTCGAACTGGCCGACCTCGGCGTTTGCGCACGAGGCGCCGACGGTTATCTCGGAGGCGCAGGCGACCGCTCAGCGGACGATCTTGCCGTGATCGCAGCCGAGTTGGCAGAACGCCTTGACGAGTTCGTCGAGGACGCCGTAACGGTGTTGCAGCGCAATGGGTACGAAGCGTGGCGCAACAGCGCCGCACACGTCGCGATGACCCCGTTCATGCCGCCCCCGTTGCCGAACTCACGTGTCCGGTAACACTCATAAAGCGCACCAGGGAACGAAGAAGATGAAAGAACTCAAATAGAGTCGTCAAACGACGGGGTTTTCGTCGAGATCGCTGAGCATGTCGATCAGGACTTCGGTCGCATCCTTGGTGAGTGTTTCGCTGAGCCAGCGTTCGTGGATCGGTACTCGCTGCCTTGTGTACAGCGTGAGCGTGACTTGGAGGGGAACGTCTCGGTCGACGTCGGCTCGCGCGATCTCCGGCCATGACACGAACCAGTTGTCCAGCGCAAGTTCGTGGGCAGGTGTTGAGCCGACCAGGTCGCGAAGTCGCCGTTTGCCCTCGTCCGCGTCGCTGGGCGCTGGTACGAGCACCAATCCCTTGTCCAGCACGAAGAGGTCGTATTCGTCGTCGTCAACTTCCACGTTGGCCACCGCCGTAACGACTTGCGTGCCGTAAGCGCCTGCGGTGGGGTCGCTCAAGGTTGCCGCCCCGAGGTCGATGCCGAGTTCGGTGAGGCGTCTGCGAGCCCGCGCGATTCCGCCGGTCGTGACCGCTGCCACCGCAAGGTCGGAGAGAGGCAGTTCGGCGCCATCTGCCGTCGTCAGATTGGCCGGTGCGGTCCAGGAGAGCTGCCAGTGGCCCGTGCCGGAGCGTAGGGCCGCCAGTCGCAGTAGCCATTCGATGTTCTCGGCGAACTCGCGTCCCGCGTCCTCCGGAGGAACCCCTGGGGAGAATGGCTGGGCGATCTCGCTCAGGCGGCCTGCGGCGATGAGGTCGAAGATCGCGTTGGCGTTGGGGATAGGGATTCCGGTGTGGTACGAAACCTTGCGCAGTACCCAGTCGGTGTGCCGGAGTAGTTCGGCAGTCTGCGTCTCGATGCGGAATTTCTCCCAGTCGAGCATCCGACGCGTTGGGAGGTCGATCAACTTCTCCTGGAGCCGCCGTCCAAAGGCAGTTGCATCGGGCAGAAGTTCTGTTGCGGGTCGGCCGTCGCGAGCGGAGCTGGTTTCGGGCATGCCTGCGATTGCCGCGATCCTTTCTTGCAGCGGTGGATGTGTATCCCACAGCGAGGTGCTTGCTTCATTTTCGGAGGCGAGCGTCTCCTCGAGCTCCTTTCGTCGGGCCGTCACCAGGTCGGCGAAGCCGGCGAAGACGTCGGTGGGCGCGTAGCCAGCGTCAAGGCCTGGCATGACGTGGTCAAAGAAGTAGATCTTCGTTGCCTCGGATATGACCGCTTGCTCGCGTAATGAACTTGCTGCCACGGCTCGACCTGCGACCAACGCCGAGGTGTGGTCCGCTTCGTATTCTTGGCGCCGTCGCCTGGCGTTGTCCACCAAGAAATAGCAGCTCCCATACGCCCGGAAGGGCCATCCCGCGACGTTGAATCGACCGACCCTGCTCAGCGTCTCGGTGATTGCGCGCCGCCCGCGATACGCAATCGCGCTCAGCCTGGTGTGTTTGTAGGAGAGGTGGGCGACTTCGTGCGCTACCGCGGCGCGCAACTGGTCAACGGTGAACACGTGGATCAGCGGCAGCCCGATGTAGAGGGTTCGGCGGCCGCCCACCAGACCGAGCAGCCGACAGCGCTCGCTGACCGCCGCATTGGGGTGCGGGGTCAGTCGAATCTCGTTCGGTGGCCGGGTGACGACCTCGCGCGCGATCTCGTGCACCGTCTCCCACAGCAAAGGTGCCTGATCAGGACCGGCGGGGACACCGAACGGCCGCTCGTTTCTGGTGTGGATCGCCAAAAAGATCGCGAAGGCGGCGAGAGTCGCCGCTGGACCGAGCACCAGCGCGAAGACCGTCAATGACACAGGGCCGGATACCGCGCTGACCAGCCAGGGAGCGAGTGCGATGACGCCGACAAGCTGCAGCACAGCGACGAGGTAGAAGCCGGCGAGCATCAGGACCGAAATGGCTGCACGCATCAGCATGGAGTCCTCCGTGAGTCGACGGAAATGACGCTACGGCACGAAGTACCCGGCTGACCCCGGCTCAGCTGACGACACCAGCAGGCAAACGCGTCCCTTGTGGACGCCGCGTTCCGCAGGCGACAAGTGTGTCGGATGCATTGGCAGCCCGTCTTCACTGGCCGGGCAAGACCGACCGTAATATCAGCGCCGACGGGCCGGTCATTGTGCGGCTGCTGCTGCGATTCGCGCTGGTCGACGCCATGCCTGTCTTCCGCGTAATTCGCGCTGGCTGGCGGTTCCGGCCGTCCAGCCGGGCTATCCAAGGCACGGCCGAACCGGATGCATGCGCGGAGTGTGCGTCCATGGCTGGCCAATCACTGGCGCCGAGGCATGTATCACTACATCGATGTCTCCGGCGGTTGGCGGGTAGGGGTCGATATCGCGAGTGTCGGGCGGTTGGGTAGTGGACCAGCGGCGCTTGACCGACTGTGAACTGAAGCCGCAGTAACTGTTTCGTTTCCGGCGAGCGCTCTACTGGGTGTGCCGTTTTCTACACTGCGGGTATGGATCGAGGTGCGCGATGAGTCGAGCTGGAACGTCCGCGTCGGAGACCGCCGCGGCGCGGTTCGTGCGTCATGTTCGGCTCGCTGCCGAGGCCGACACGGGTCGGTACCCGTTCACTTTGCCTGCGGTCGCGTGGCTGATCCACTCTGACGGACTATCGCTGGCGCCCGGGGTGACCTTCCTGGTGGGCGAGAACGGCAGCGGCAAGTCCACCCTCGTCGAGGCGATCGCGGTGGCCGCTGGGTTCAACCCGGAGGGCGGCAGCCAGCACTTCCGGTTCGCGACGCGGGCCTCGGAGTCTTCGCTGGGGGATCAATTGATGCTGAGCTGGGAGGGCCGTAAACCGCGTTCGGGGTTCTTCTTGCGCGCGGAGTCCTTCTACAACGTGGCCACCGAGATCGAGCGTTTGGACGACGACGGGGTCGCGGGCCCGTTACTGCCCGCCTACGGTGGTATCTCACCGCACGAACGCTCGCATGGTGAGTCGTTTCTTGATCTCGTGATCCATCGGTTCCGGCCCAATGGGCTGTACGTGCTGGACGAGCCTGAGGCGGCGCTGTCGGTGCGCGGTTGCATGGCGTTGCTGGCTCGTCTGGCCGAGTTGGCCGAGCAAGGTTGCCAGGTCGTTGCGGCCACGCATTCGCCGATCCTGCTCGCGTTGCCTGGCGCCACGATCTATGAGATCGACGACGACGGCGAAATCTCACCGACCGACTACGACCACGCACTACCAGTCCGGCTGACCAGGGATTTCCTCGTCTCCCCTCAGCGGTACCTGCGGCACCTGCTCGACGAGGACGACGCCTGACACGCCTGACCGAGAAATGCCCGTGCGAAGTCTCGGACGAGAGGTTCGCCGAGTGGATGCGAGCCAACCTCGCACGGGCAGCCCGTCACTTCGATGTGGCTGTGGATGGCGAACCCGTGTTCGGGTGGCGGTTATGCAGCATCGGCGCACGGGGATCTCGGGCAGGCACGTGGCGCTGGTTGCGCGTCGTCTCCGACTATCCGCAGTGGGCAAGCGGAGATGGCTGGACGGGGAATGCCGACGCCAACGCGCTGCTCGGCATCGCCAAACCGCAGCTGCTCGATGTGTACGAGTGGGACGACGACGGTAGGCGGCAACGGGCCGAGTTGTTCACCCTGCTCCCCGGCACCCCGGTATCGACCACCGATGTGCTGCATCGCACAGTGCACCTGCCGGAAAGGTGGTGGGCACAGCTACGAGCGAACGTCAATAATCTCCGGAACACACCCACCGGCCGCATCAACGCCGATCAACCGATCGTGTCCCGACGGAGCGCGACGGCATTCGGCGCGGAGGTCCGTGTTCAGCACTGGGAGATGGTGCATGGCGACCTGCATTGGGCCAACCTGCTGTTCCCGAAGCTCGGAATCCTCGATTGGGAACTCTGGGGCCGGGGACCCGTCGGTACCGACGCCGCGACCCTGTACTTCCACAGTCTGCTCGTCCCGGCGGTGGCGAATCGCGTCCGCGTCACCTTCGCCGACGTGCTCGAAGGCCCCGATGGTCGCATCGCGCAACTAGCTGTCGCCGCCCGCATGCTGGGGCGCATCGAAGACGGAGACTACCCCGAACTCGAGCACCCGCTCCGTGAGCACATCGCCGCGCTCGACGCGCCCCAGCCGAGCGTTGAGCGTCGTTACCGACCGTAGTTCGGTCGGCAGCCACTCCGGGGTGCGCACGGGTGCCGGGTGCCCTGCGGCATGCACGCCGGACCGCATCGAGGTCCACACTGCGGATCGCACATCTCCGGCACGCAGATCCCGGCAGTGGCGAACCGACCATCCAGATGTTCACGGACTTCCGCGAGCTGCGGCCCGGAGACGATCTCGGACAGCGATGTGTCTCGAACGTTGCCGACCGGAAGCCACCGCGAGAACACGCACGGCCGCGACGGCCTGACCGAAAACGATTCCGCTTACGGTGGGGCGAGAAGGGTTTTCCGTTGCCCGTCCTACCGTCTTCTTCTGCGTGCATACGGGCGGTGGCATCGTCGACGGCACGACCCGTCAGCTGCGGCGGCATGCCAGGCACTGGAGCGACGATCTCTTGCGGTGGGATCGGTGGACCAGCGTGTGACCAACCCGGATGGCGTCGCACCGGGCGCGGTGAGCTCAGCGGCCCCAACCTCGATCGGGTGGTACCGATGCCTTTGAGAAGCGACGAATGGGCGTACTGGTCACGCCCGCAGTGGTTCTGCGTAGAAGCAGGCGGCCGCGTGCCCGCTGCCGTTGACTGGGTCGAGCGGTGGTTCGCGATCGCTGCAGGTGGGTTGTGCCTTGAAGCATCGGGTGTGGAAGCGGCAGCCGGGGGGCGGGTCGGTCGCGCTGGCGACTTCGCCCGCGAGCGGGAGCGGCTGTCGCTGTCGCTCCCGGATCGGGTCCGGTTCCGGCACCGCCGAGATCAGTGCCTGGGTGTAGGGGTGGTGTGGTGCGGCGAAGAGGTCGTCGACGTCGGCGGTCTCGACCAGCTGTCCCAAGTGCATCACCGCAACCCGCTGGCAGACGTGGCGCACCACCGACAGGTCGTGCGAGATCAGCAGATATGACAGCCCGAACTCGGCTCGCAGGTCGGCGAGCAACGTCAGGATCTGCGCCTGGATCGAGACGTCGAGCGCCGAGACCGGCTCGTCGAGAACCAGCAGCCGGGGCTGGGTGGCCAGCGCCCTGGCGATCCCGAGCCGTTGCCGCTGGCCACCGCTGAGCTCGTGCGGGTAGCGGTCGAGGTGGTCGGTGGCCAGGCCGACCCGGTCGAGTAGGTCGGTGACCTGCCTGCGCGCGTCCGCGCGGTCGCGGGCGAGGTGGTGGAAGCGGATCGGCTCGGCTACCGTGCGCTCCACGGTCATCCGGGGATCGAGCGACCCGTCCGGGTCCTGGAAGACCATCTGCACCGTCCTGCGTAACGCTCGCAGTCGGCGCGGTGGCGTGTGGGTGATGTCGTGGCCGTCGAGCACGACGCGTCCGGCGTCGGGTTCCAGCAGCCGGACGATGCACCGCGCGACGCTCGACTTGCCGCAGCCGGACTCGCCGATCAGGCCGACGCTCTCGCCGTCGGCGACGGTGAGGGACACGCCGTCGACGGCGTGCACGTAGCCTGCCGTGCGGCGCAGCACCGCGCCGGTGGTGAGGCG
>WHTY01000143.1 GCA_009377475.1 Actinophytocola sp. | reverse complement strand
TCGACATACACTCATCATATGCCACTTGCCGTTGAACGAGCCGCAACGACACGCCATTTTAGTGGCTACACTGGGTCGTCAAGAGAGTCACCCTACGCAGGTCAAGACACAATCTCTACGGAGAGTTACGGCAACTTCGGATTAAAGGTTAATTCGGCAATGCTCGCCGTCGCCCCTGCGCCCAGTTGGCTAATGGCACGTAGAGGGCACGCGAGCGCTGTTGATCTGCCCAAAAGAAAACCCAGGTCCACAGTGGACGTCCTGTGGCCTGGGGTTTCTTCGCGAGAGCGGATGACGGGAATCGAACCCGCGTTCTCAGCTTGGGAAGCTGATGTTCTACCATTGAACTACATCCGCACGGCGTCAAACAGGATACATGCCAGCGGATCATCCGTGTCTACCCTCCCCTCATCTCGCCACAGGGTTGACCCCTCGCCGGAAAGTGACAACACTTGTTGTCGGGTGCTGGCACTCGTCCAACGACGGTGGGGTGAGACCGATGACCGACCACGAACGCCTCCCCGACCCCGAGCTGTTCGCCACCGGCCGCATGCAGCGCGCGCTGCGGCTCGCCGGGAACCGCGACCTCAGGGCGGACCCCGCGCAGCTCGCCCGGCTGCGGCAGTTCGCGCAGACCGACGATCCGCTCGCGGACGACGTCGTCGCCATGATCTACGCGATGCCGCGCGGCGAGGGGCGCGCGCTGTTCGAGCAGGCCCTGGCCCAAGGCATCGACAGCATCAAGGACCCGCCGCCACCCCTCGTCGCGTTCTTCCGCGACGTCGAGGCAACGCCGTACTGGGTGGACTTCGACCGCATCGACAACGGCGCCCACGCGATCATCCGTACCGGTCTGCTCGGCATGTTCCCGCTCGGCGACATGTCGCTCATGGGCGGCTACCTCGCGTCCCGCGCCGTCAAGACGCTCATCCACACCGGCGACCTCGAACACACCGCCGCCCGCAGGCTCGCCGAGACCGCGTCGTGGTGGATCGACGTCACCACCCCCGGCGCGTTACGCCCACAGGGTGACGGCATGCGCGCCGCACTCCAGATCCGCCTCGTCCACGCCTTCGTGCGCGACGCGATGAATCGCCGCGACGACTGGGACTACGACGCCTGGGACCGGCCGGTCAACCAGGTGCAGACCGTCGGCACGCTCCTGCTGTTCTCGCTCGTCTTCCTGCTGGGCACGCAACTGCTCGGCATCCGCTACACCCAGCAGGAACGCGAAGACGTCATGCACCTGTGGCGCTACGTCGGCTGGCTGATGGGCGTCGACGACGAACTCCTGCCCGGCAGCGAAGCCGACGCCTGGCGACTGCTGTGGCTGCTCGCCGCGACCGAGTTCATCCCCGACGACGACTCCAAGCGCCTCGCCAACGCCCTCCTCGCGCAGAACGCCAACATCGGCGCTGGCCTCGGACCGCTGTCCGGCATCGTCGGATCGGCGTCGGTGAGCCTGCACGCCGCGATCAGCCGCATGCTCATCGGCAGCGCCAACGCCGACTTCCTCGGCCTGCCGCGCAACCGCATCACCGACGCCACCGTGCGTGGCATCGCCGCCGTCACCTTCGCCGCCGAAACCGCCCGGATGCGCGTACCGGGCGCTACCCGCCTGCAACTGAAGATCGGCGAATTGACCCGCACCGGATTCCTGGCACGCGTCACCAGGACGTTGCCGCTGGACCGCAGCTACTCGCGCCAGATGGACACCCCGGTCGACGGCGCGGCGTAACTCCGCGCCCGCTGCGTCCACACCACACACGCGACGACGGCGAGCGCGGTCAGCACCGTCAGCAACCCCACGCGCTCCCCGAGCAGCAGCACCGACCACCCCAACGTCAACACCGGCTGCGCGAGCTGCACCTGCCCGACCCGTGCCACGCCGCCCCGCGCGAGACCCGCATACCAGGCGAAAAACCCGAGGAACATCGATACCAGGCTGACGTAACCGAACGCGAGCCACGCAGACGTCCCGACGTCCCCGCGACTCGACGTCGTCGATAACGCGAACGTGACCGGCATCGTTACCGGCAACGACAGCACCAACGCCAGCGCGATCGTCGTGCCGCCGCCCAACTCCCGCGCGAGCGCGCCGCCCTCGACGTAGCCGAGCCCGGCCAGCACGACCGCGACCAGCAAGAAGACGTCGGCCAGGCTGACGCCGCCTGACAACCCGCCGCTGGCGGCGATGAACCCAAGCACCGCGACCATCCCCGTCACGCTGGCCAGCCAGAACATCGCTGGCGGTCGCTCGCCGTCACGCAGCACCGCGAACACCGCCGTCGCCATCGGTAGACACGCGATGACCACCGCGCCGTGCGACGACGTCGTGCTGACCAGTGCAAGCGACGTGAACGTCGGGAAGCCGACGACGATCCCGAGCACAACGAGACCCAGCCTGCGGAGCTGCGCGCGGGTCGGTCGCGGCGCGTTGGTGCCGTAGAGGTAGGCCAGCGCGAGCACCCCGGCGACCGCCGAGCGACCGAAGGCAACCAGCCAGGGATCGAGGTCAGCGACGGCGAGCCGCGTCGCGGGAAGCGTGACGCTGAAACCCAGCACCCCGAGGGCGCCAAGAGCGACGCCCGTTATCCCCGTCCGGCCAATAACGTTATTCTGTGCTGTCATGTACGAGGATAACGCATCCGACACCGTTATCGGAGTGCTGCGGGAGATCCGGACGCTCGCGCGGGACGGCGCGCCCGGTGATCGACTGCCCTCCGTGCGCACGCTGGTGGCACGTCACCACGTCTCGCCGCTGACCGTGCAGGCCGCGATCCGCACCGCAAGCGCGGAAGGGCTCGTCGACGTCCAGCCAGGCAAGGGCAGCTACATCGCGGCGCCCCGCGCCGAGACGCCGACCGCGGACCTCTCCTGGCAGTCAGTCGCACTCGGGCCGGGCAGGCAGGGCGAGGAGGTGCTGTCCTCACTGCTCGCGGTCCCCTCGGAGCACGCGATCACGCTGTCGAGTGGTTACATCGACTCGACGCTCCAACCGGTGACCGCGCTCGGCGCAGCCTTGGCACGGGCGGCGCGGCAGCCGACGTCGTGGGAGCGCGGACCCATCGAAGGTCGCCACGACCTGCGGGGCTGGTTCGCGCGGGAGGCGGGCGGCAGGCTACGCGCCGCCGATATGACGATCTGCTCCGGCGGCCAGCCCGCGCTCGCGACCGCGTTCCGAGGGCTCGCCGCACCGGGTGACGTCCTCCTGGTGGAATCACCGACGTACCTCGGCGCGATCGCCGCAGGCCGCGACGCCGGGCTGCGCGTGGTTCCGGTACCCGCCGACGCCGACGGCGTCCGACCCGACCTGCTCGCCGACGCCTTCCGGCGCACCGGCGCACGGCTGTTCTACTGCCAGCCGCTGCACGCCAACCCGCACGGCGGCGTCCTCGCGACATCCCGCAGGGCCGACGTGCTCGCGGCGGCGGCCGACGCGGGCGCGTTCATCATGGAGGACGACTGGGCGCGCGGACTCACCATCGACGGCACTCCGCCGCCCCCGCTAGCAGCCGACGACGTCAACGGGCACGTCGTCTACCTGCGCTCGCTGACGAAGGTGGTCGCGCCAGGACTGCGCGTCGCCGCGATCGGCGCGCGCGGCGTGGCGGGAACCCGGCTGCGCACCGCTCGGGTGTTGGACGACTTCTTCGTGGCAGGTCCGCTGCAAGCCGCAACCATCGACTTCGTGACCTCACCCGCATGGCGCAGACATTTCACCGCACTTCGTTCCGGGTTGCACACCCGCCGTGATGCCCTCCTCGCCGCGCTCCGCACGCACCTGCCGCACCTCGCACCGTCGACGCCACCGTCCGGCGGACTGCACGTCTGGCTCAGGCTGCCGGAAGACGTCGACGAGTCCGCGCTGGTCACGGCCGCTGCCGCCCAGAACGTCGTCGTGTTCGGCGGACGTCCGTGGTTCGCGGCCGAGGCGCCCGCGCCGCACCTCCGGTTGAGCATCGGAGGGGCCCCCGCCGACAGCTACGACGACGGTGTACGCCGCCTCTCGCGCGCATTCACCACGGTTTAGGGTGTGTCTGTGCTCCTCAGTGACCGCGACCTGCGCAAAGAGATCGAATCCGGACGGCTTGAGCTGGACCCCTTCGACGTCGAAATGGTGCAGCCGTCCAGCGTCGACGTGCGCCTCGACCGGTTCTTCCGGGTCTTCGACAACACGAAGTACACCCACATCGACCCGTCGTTGCAGCAGGACGAGCTGACGTCGCTCGTGGAGCAGACCGGCGAAGACCCGTTCGTGCTGCACCCCGGCGAGTTCGTGCTCGGCTCGACGTTCGAGATGGTCACCCTGCCGGACGACCTCGCGGGACGTCTTGAGGGCAAGTCGTCACTCGGCAGGCTGGGGCTGCTCACCCATTCGACGGCAGGCTTCATCGACCCCGGCTTCAACGGCCACATCACCCTGGAGCTGTCCAACGTCGCGAACCTGCCGATCACGCTGTGGCCAGGCATGAAGATCGGGCAGCTCTGCCTGTTCCGGCTGTCCAGTGCGGCGGAGTTCCCGTACGGCACGAAGCAGGCGGGCTCGCGCTACCAGGGGCAACGCGGGCCGACGCCGAGCCGTGCCTACCGGAACTTCCACCGCACGGACACGCGGCGCTAAGGCGTCACGACCGGCTCCGGTCGCTCCACTGGCTCCGGACGCAACTGGCTCACGGCGAGCGCGACCACGAGTAGCGCCGCCCCGCACCAGCCGACGACGCCGAGCCGGTCACCGAGCAGCAGCGTGGCCAGCAACGCGGCGGTCAGCGGTTCGAGCAACACCGTGAGCGCGGCAACGACCGGATGCGCACTACGCAACCCGGTGAAGTACGCGGCGTAGGCAAGCGCTGTCGGCACCGCGCCGAGGTACACCGCCGCGCCGATCACGTCCGGCCGCAGCGGGATACTGACGCCAACCGCCAGCGCCGCGGGCAACAGCAGCGCCCCGCCCACCCAGCAGCCGAACGCCGCCGTGCGCAACGGATCCAGCCCCGCAACCGGTCGCCGGGTGATCACGGCGACCGTCGCGAAGCCCGCGCCCGCGAGCAGCGAACATACGATTCCGACGAGTGGCAGCCCCTCACCGGTCGGGGTGCCCATCAGCAGCACCTACCCCACGATGGCGGTGCAGAGCGCACCCAACGTCGTCCCGGACGGCCTGCGCCGGGTCCGCGCCACGGTTGCCCCGACGACGAACACCGGCACGCTGCCGATCGTGATCATGGTCGCGAGGCTGACCGACGTCAGCGTCACGGCCGCGAAGTAGCCGGATTGGAACGTCGCGAGCAGCGCTCCGACCACGACGAGTCGCCGTACGCTCGCGCCGGTGCGCGGCACCCGCAACCCCGACGTGGCCAGCAGAAACATCGTGACGAACACGCCACCCAGCAGCAGCCGGTAGGCCGCGATCGAGAGTGGGTGCAAATCTCCGTACGTCGCGAGCAGGGACCCGGCGATACCACCGGTTCCCCAGCACACGCCCGCGACGACAAGGGCAACGGTGCCACCACCGCGCACCCGTGACTGAGCCAAGGAAAGCATGAAAGAACGCTCCAGCGTCGAAGGAATGGGACACGACGACGCGGGGCGCGCGCTGAGCGATCAGCACCGTGCTGCGGAATCCGACGAGACCGCAGTTGGCGAATACCGGGATCGGCGCACGACGATCGTCGTGCGCCGCAGCGACACCGCCCCGCTCAGCGGCGGGGCGGTGGGGTGATGGGGTACAGCCGGTGCACGCGGTGCAGCTTACCCGGTCCGCGGCGGCCAACCGAGCGGGTTTCCGTTGCGGCGAAAGACGCTTTCGCTGCGTCAGACGCGGTGAATGACGCTTTCAGTGCGTCCAGTGCACTGAAAGCGTCATTCAGCGCATCGTCAGGCCGGGCCGCCGTCCTTGTCCTGCTCGGGCAGCGGGGTGCCGCTGGAGACGGACGCCGTTGAGACGTCGGCCTTGCCGTTGACCTCCGCCTCGCCGCCGACCTCGGACCCAGCACCGTTCTCCGAGCCACCCGAACCAGTGCCGTTGCCAGCGCCGTTCGCCGCAGCCGCACCGGCGGCGGGCGTCGGCTCCGGCGCCTCCGCACCGTCCGAGCCAACCGAAGGCGCTGGCTTGCGCTTCACCGACGACAGCAGCAGCTGCGCGACGTCGACGACCTCGACGTGCTCGTCGGCCTGCTGGTCGTTCTTCCGCTGGGTGACGCCGTCGGTCAGCATCACGCGGCAGAACGGGCAGCCGGTGGCGATCTTCGTCGGCGCGGTGCCCAACGCCTCGTCCACGCGCTCGACGTTGATGCGCTTACCGATGCGCTCTTCCATCCACATCCGCGCGCCACCTGCACCACAGCACATCGACCGGTCACCGTGTCGCGGCATCTCACGCAGCTGCGCACCGGACGCGCCGACCAGCTCACGCGGTGCCTCGTAGACCTGGTTGTGGCGGCCGAGGAAGCACGGGTCGTGGTAGGTGACGCCCTGGGCCACCGGCGCGACCGGGGTGAGCCGCTTCTCTCGCACCAGCTTGTTGAGCAGCTGGGTGTGGTGCACGACCTCGTACTGACCGCCAAGCTCCGGGTACTCGTTCGCGATGGTGTTGAAGCAGTGCGCACAGGTCACGACGATTTTTCGACTCGACGGCTGTGTCTCGGAGAACACCGAGTTCAGCACTTCGACGTTCTGCTGCGCCAGCATCTGGAACACGAACTCGTTACCCGCACGCCGGGCAGGGTCACCCGTGCAGGTCTCCTCGGAGCCGAGCACCTTGTAACTGACACCGGCGATGTTCAGCAGCTCGGCGACGGCCTTGGTCGTCTTCTTCGCGCGGTCCTCGAACGCACCGGCGCAGCCGACCCAGAACAGGTACTCGAAATCAGCGGACCCACCCGCGGCGTCGTCATGCCCGAACACCGAGACCTCGAAGTCGACCTCCTTGGTCCAGTCGAGGCGGTTCTTGGCGTTCTGGCCCCAGGGGTTGCCCTTGTTCTCCAGGTTCTTGAACATCCCGCCGAGCTCGCTCGGGAAGTTCGACTCGATCATCACCTGGTAGCGGCGCATGTCCACGATGTGGTCGACATGTTCGATGTCGACAGGGCACTGCTCGACGCAGGCGCCGCAGTTGGTGCACGACCACAGCATGTCCGGGTCGATGACGCCGTTCTCCTCGGGACCGCCGACCAGCGACTTCTCGGACTCGGCCAGCGCGAGGACGTCGATCCCGGCGTGCGGATCGTCGCCCTCGAGGCCGATCTCCTCGCCCATCATGTCCTTCTTGCCGCCCGCGAGCAGGTACGGCGCCTTGGCATAGGCGTGGTCCCGCAACTGGGTGATCAGCAGCTTCGGCGACAGCGGCTTGCCGGTGTTCCACGCGGGGCACTGCGACTGGCACCGTCCGCACTCGGTGCAGGTGGTGAAGTCCAGCCAGCCCTTCCACGAGAAGTCCTCGACCTGGCCGGCGCCGAAGACGTCCTTCTCCGGGTCGGCCTCCTCGAAGTCGAGCGGCTTGCCCTCGCTCATCATCGGCTTGAGCGCGCCGAGCGCGACGCCGCCGTCGTCCTCGCGCTTGAAGTAGATGTTGAAGAACGCGCTGAACCGGTGCCACGCGACGCCCATCGTCATGTAGCGCGACACGACGACGACCCACACCATCGCGCCCATCAGCTTGATGAACGCCATGATCACGACGCCGTTGGGGCTGGTCGGCAGCAGCTCCGCGAGCGGGGCGGTGGTGAAGCTCGCCCACAGCGGCGAGTGGTCGAGGCCGCTGGCGATCTTGAACGCCTTGACGCCGAGGATGCCGAGGCCCTCGATGATCACGACGGCCTCAACGAAGTACGCCTGCCAGAAGTTCGACCCTGCGAAGCGGGACTGTCGGTCGGCGCGGCGCGGGTGGTTGAGCTGCCGGATGATCGCCAGCGCGACGCCGCCGACGACGGTGCCGAGACCGAGCAGTTCGATCGCGAGGCTCCAGACAACCCACTCGCCGATGATCGGCCAGTGGAAGCTGGGGACGAACACCTCGCCGTAGGCCTCGAACAGCACCGCGGAGCCGATGAGGAAGCCCCACATCACCATCCAGTGCAGCACGCCGACGTGGCGCAGCTTGTTCATCCGCGTGTGGGCGGCGAACTCCTTGACCAGCGTCTTCATGCGCGGCACGAACGGGCCGTTGCGCGTGGCGTCCGGCTGGCCGAGGCGGATGATCTTGACCATGCGCAGGACCGTCGCGACGAACATTCCCCACGCGACGATGCTGAACAGGACGGCGATACCGCCGAGCGTGAGCTCTAGCGCACCCATGGAGCGGGCCTTTCTGCTGGCGTGATCATGACGGAGCGGGCTTTGTCTACTGATGGGTAACCGATGGACCGTGCCGTTGTCCCGCCGATGTGTTCTACGACTCCCAGTAAACTTGGACGATAGTTCAGGTAGTGTGGAACACCACAGCGTTACTGGGAGGTGCCGTGGCCTACTTACTCCTCGCCGGGGCGATCGTGCTCGAGGTCATCGGCACGACCGCGCTGAAGCTGTCCGAGGGCTTCACCCGACTCTGGCCCTCCGCGGTGGTGGTCGGCAGCTACCTGCTCGCCTTCGCCGCGCTCGGCCAGGTGCTCAAACTTGGCGTGCCGGTCGGTGTCGCGTACGCCATCTGGGCGGCGTTCGGGATCGCGTTGATCGCGACCGTCGGCGTGGTGTTCTTCCACGAACAACTGACAACGCCGATGGTAGTGGGGCTCGGCATGGTCATCGGCGGAGTCGTGCTGCTCGAACTCGGGAGGGCGCCGCAGTGAGCGTGCGGACGGACGGCCGCAAGGCGCGCGGCGAACGACGTCGCCAGGAGATCATCGCCGCGACGCTGCGCGTGATCGAACGGGACGGCGTCGCTGGTGTCACCCATCGGACGGTCGCCCGCGAGGCCGGCATCCCGACCGCGTCCACGACGTATCACTTCGCCACGCTGGACGATCTGCTCATCGCCACGCTCATCTCGTGCGCGCGGGACATGGCGACCGAGGTGTACTGGATGATCGACCGCGCGCGCTCCCGCGAGGGCCTGCGCCGGTCGTCGGAACTGAGCAGCGGGCCGAGCGCGGCCGACGAGGTGTCCGCGCTGCTCGCGGAGGCGTTGGGACCCCGGCGCGGCAGGACGATGGCGGAGTACGAGCTGTACCTGCTCGCCTCACGTCGTCCCGCGCTGCGTCCCGCCGCCCGGCGCTGGCTGGACGTCTTGACGTCGATGGTGCGCCACGACGACGAGGTCGCCTTCCGCGTGTTCCTCGCCGGGATCGACGGCCTGCTGATCCAGGGCCTGATCGACGACGAACCACCGACCGCAGAGGAACTGCGGCCGGTGGTGGAGTACCTGCTCAAGCCCCGCTGAGCCGGGGACGGGGAACCGCCCCCGGCGTTGGGGCTCAGCCCTTGTTCTCGTAGACCGGGGTGATCGTCGCCCGCGCGAGCGTCGTGCCGAACATGTTGAAGCCGAGGAACGCGGGCGTGGCGTTCTCGTCCACGTCCAGCTTGTCGGCGGACAGCGCGTGCACCGCGAACATGTACCGGTGCGGGCCGTGTCCGGGCGGCGGGGCGGCGCCGAGGTACTGCCACACGCCGCCGTCTGTCTTCAGGGTGACCGCCCCGGCGGGCAGGCCGGAGCCGCTGGCGTCACCCGCGCCCGAAGCCAGCTCCGTCGTCGTCACCGGGATGTTGCACACGGCCCAGTGCCAGAAGCCGCTCGCGGTCGGGGCGTCCGGGTCGAAGCAGGTGACGGCGAAGCTCTTGGTCTCGGCGGGGAAGTCGCTCCACGCCAGGTGCGGCGACCGGTCCTCGCCGCCAGCGCCGAAGATGCCGGACAGGTGCGGCGTTGCCAGCGTCTCGCCCTCGGCGATGTCGTTGCTGCGCAGCGTGAACGAGGGCACCTGCGGCAGGAAATCGTACGGGTTGGGTGGTTGTGCCATGAGTCCTCCTGAGATTCGAGGTTGGCTAAGACGTATGCCCGCGAGGTTAGTAGTCCGCGCTGAAAGACGCTTTCGCTGCGGTGGGCGCGGCGAACGACGCTTTCGCTGCATCCAACGCAGGCAAAGCGTCTTTCACCGCATCACGCCTTGGCACTCCGGGGCGTTTCTGGGGGTTGTCCCTGATGTGCCGCCCATCCGCCACGCCCTAACGTCGTCCTTCACAGGGATCTCGAACGGAGGGCATCGTGTCTCGAACGGGCAGGGCGATCGCGGGGGTCGTGTTTCTCGGCATCGCGGTGATGATCGCGACCGGCTGGTGGAACCCGTCGACGGCGTCGGCGGACGACACGATCAGCGAACCGGTGCGCCACGTGGAGATCGACAACGACAGCGGCAGTGTCACCGTTCGCGCGGAAGACGTCGACATCACGACGGTGCGCCAGGAGTACCGGTACCGCTGGGGCGAGCCGGACGCCGCGTTCGACGTGCGCGACGGCACCCTGCGGCTCGACGGCTGCGGCTGGCAGTGCGACGTCAGCTACGAGGTCGTCGTGCCACTCGACACCACGGTCGAGGGCAAGGTCAACTCCGGTTCGGTCGATCTGGACGCCGTCGCCGAGGCGGACCTGAAGGTCAGCAGCGGTGACATCGCGCTCAGCGACGTCGACGGCCCGGTCCGGCTCGACGTCGACTCCGGCAGCGTGACCGGCACCGGCCTCGTCGGGTCGCTCGACGTGGACGTCGACTCCGGCGAGATCGACCTGACCTTCACCGAGCCGCCAGACGTCACAGCGGACGTCGACTCCGGCAACGTCGAACTGACCGTGCCCGACGTGCCGTACCGGGTGACGTCGGACGTCGACTCGGGCAACGACGACATCGACGTCCCCACCGACCCCGACGCGGAGCACACGATGGAGTTCGACGTCGACAGCGGGAATCTGGTCGTCCGCACCGGCTGACGTACCCAGGGAACAACACCGCGCCCCCACCCGTTGGACGGGCGGTGAGGTTGAGTGTGATTCACTCAAGTCTGAGTTGACGCGGACGAACCAGTCCGGTTAGAACTTGAGTCAGACGTACTCAACATAGCCGCAAGATCCCAGCTAGACACAGGAGGACCACCCATGGCGCGAACGGTCGGCATCGACCTCGGGACGACCAACTCGGTCGTCGCTGTCCTCGAAGGTGGCGAGCCGACGGTCATCGCCAACTCCGAGGGTTCCCGTACCACCCCGTCCATCGTCGCGTTCGCCAAGAATGGCGAAGTGCTCACCGGTCAGCCCGCGAAGAACCAGGCGGTGACCAACGTCGACCGCACCATCCGCTCGGTCAAGCGGCAGATGGGCACCGACTGGAAGACCGAGATCGACGGCAAGAACTACACCGCGCAGGAGATCAGCGCTCGCGTGCTGATGAAGCTCAAGCGCGACGCGGAGGCCTACCTCGGCGAAGAGGTCACCGACGCGGTCATCACCGTCCCGGCCTACTTCGAGGACGCCCAGCGGCAGGCCACCAAGGAGGCCGGCCAGATCGCGGGCATGAACGTGCTGCGCATCGTCAACGAGCCGACGTCGGCCGCGCTGGCCTACGGCCTCGACAAGGGCGAGAAGGAGCAGACCATCCTGGTCTTCGACCTCGGTGGCGGCACCTTCGACGTCTCGCTGCTCGAGCTCGGCGAGGGCGT